>CALCQT010000424.1 GCA_937894825.1 uncultured Anaerolineaceae bacterium | reverse complement strand
GCTCTTCCGATCTGTTCACCGCGCTGACCGTGGCGGAAAAAACTGTCTCTACCTCACCGGCAACCCAGCGGGCATAATCAAAATCATGGATCGAAAGATCCATCAGCAGACCACCGGATTTCCTGTCGTCCAAAAACCAATTGCCGGCCGCTTTCTTCGGGCGATAATTACAGCGCCGCAGATGAATGGTGCCCGGTTTACCCAATTTCCCTTCTGTCACCATCTTTTTTGCGGCAGCGTATTCCGGAAAGTATCGCAGCACATGCGCGACCAATAAACGCACGCCGGCGTCATCACAGATTTTCAGCATTTCCGCCGCGCTTTTTACGTCCAGCGCAAGCGGCTTCTCACAGACGATATCTTTGCCGGCCGCCGCTGCCAGCCGGACCTGCTCCGGATGCAGATAGGTCGGCGTACAGATATCCACCACATCCACTTCCGGGAGCATCGCCTCCAGCGAAACAAACGCTTTGGCCCGATATTGATCCGCCAGCGCCGCAGCGCCGGCAACAGTTTCAGCGCAAAAACCGGCAATCTGCGCCGGCGTCTCCGCCCAACTTGCCGCGTGAGTGGTTCCCATCGCGCCGGTACCGACAATTCCAACCCGCATAAAAAACGCTCCTTTCAACGAGAATAAATATCACCGTTATCCGATGATATTCATTTCGCCATTTTTATGATTTCAACGCGCCGGAGGTAATCGACTTGATCATCTGTTTTGAGAAAATAAAGTAGAAAATCAAAACCGGCACAATCGACATTGTCATAGAAGCCAATATGGCATTCCAATCCGTCATATATTGCCCCAAAAATTGCTGTGCACCCAGCGTCACGGTTGCCGTATCCCGGCTCGGAGCCAAAATCAGCGGCCACCAAAGGTCATTCCAAATCGGAATCATAGTGAAAATCCCGATCGCCCCCAACGCGGGGCGGATCAATGGCAAAACCAGCCAATAGATCCGGTACTCTGATGCGCCGTCCACTCGCGCGGCATGGATCAATTCCTGAGGAACCTGCCGCATAAACGAGGAGAGAATAAAAATCGTCATCGGCAGCGACTGCGCGATATAGACAATGATCAACGCCCAAAGCGTATTGGTCAACTTCAGATTGACCATCAGGCGTAGAATTCCCACCGTCGCCAGACGGATCGGGATCATAATCCCAATTGAGAAGACCAGGCTGACGATGGTCGAGCCTTTGAACTTATACTGTGCCAATGCAAAGGAAGCCATCGTTCCAAACAGAAGCGTCAATGCCAATGCGAAAACCGTAACAATAATACTGTTGAGGAAATAAGTGTCAAAACTGGAACGGGCATTGACGGTTTCAAAACCAACCAGACTGAAGGTCTCCTCCGAAGGGATCGCAAACGGCAGTCTGAAAATCGACTTCCGCTCCTTGAAGGCGTTCACCAGAATCAAATAGATCGGAAACAGTGCGATAATGCTCCAGAAAATCAAAACCAGGATCGGAACAGCCTCGCCCAGCCATGTGCGAAACCGAGAGAAAAATGAAGTGCCAGTGTGTTTCTCAGATAAAATCGTACTTTCCATTTTTCGCTCCTTAGTATTCGTAAACCGTCGTGCGCTTCTGCCAGACCATATAAATCACCACCCCAATCAAAATGATCACAAACTGCATAGTTGCAATGGTCGCGCCCAACGTCTGGTTGGGCATTTGTTGCTGCTGACCAAAAAAGGTACGGTAGAACAATGTGCCCATGATATCCGTGGAGAAATTCGGCCCCGCCAGTGCCCCCTGCATAGTATAGATCAGGTCAAAAGCATTGAAGTTTCCGACAAACGTCATCATAGATACCAGCCCAACGGTGGGAACAATCAACGGAAATTTAATTTTCCAGAAAATCAGCCAGGGATTTGCACCATCAACTTTCGCCGCTTCCAGCAATTCATCCGGAATTGCGATCAACGCGGTATAAAACAAAATCATCGGTGTCCCAATATACTGCCAAACCGAGATCAACGAACACGTAATCAAGGCGGAACTTTCCAGACCTAACCAGGGCTGAAAAAGTCCTTCCAGACTGAATAAACCGAGAATCGTTTTGGACACACCCCAGATCGGACTGAGAATCAGTTTCCAGACAAAAGCAACCAGCACAAAAGAAAGGATTGTAGGAATAAAAAGGATTGTGCGAAAGAATGTGCGCAGTTTGCCGCCTTTGGCCAGAATCCCAGCCAGCAACAACCCGATCGGGTTCTGGACCAACATGTGGACCAGGAAGAAGACAATGTTGTGCTTCAGTGCTCCCCAGAAAATCGGAGCGTAATAATTATCGGTAAAAAGGTATTTATAATTGCTCAGCCCGGCAAAAATATTTTCTTTCACGTTAGCAGGGTTTTCAGTAAAAAAACTTAAAGAAAGCGAATCCAATAACGGTATTACCATTACGACCACATAGACAATCAACGCCGGCGCAAGAAACACGACAATATGCCATGGGAAAGCTTTTCGGCTTTTGAAATAACCAGTCATCCGTGGACCTCCTTTCGTCAATTCAGAACGGTACCTTCAACATACAATTTCAGATCAAAAGACGAATGATTCAAAAGAATTCTGCGAATCCCATCTTTAAAAATGAGCCCAGGTTTGGCGATAAATTTTTCGGGATCGTTTTAAAAGAGGGGGCTGGATGCCCCCCCTTTTTCATTCTTTCAAAGATACGGTTTCGTTACTTCGCAGGTGTATACCATTTATCCAAAGCGTCCTGTACGTAGGCAGCAGCTTCTTCCGGCGTCATGGTACCATTGATTACATTCGCAGAGGTTGTCCAAATGTCGGTATCCATACCAGGTTCACCGCGTCCAATGATGGAAGCAGAGATACGGATACTCGAACCACATTCGTTCCGCCAGGAAAGGAATTCATTGGCGACCGGGTTCTCAACCGAGTAGTCAATTTTTGCCAACGGATAGAAACCCACCATGTTATTGGCATAAATAGACGCAAAATCGGCAGTGGTTACCCATTCGAGGAAAATGCGGGCGGCTTCCGAGTATTTTGTAGCGGCATTCATACCGATACCGATATCGGTATGATCGCTGATAAAGCACGCATCATCCGCATTGTCTTTCGGGGCACGAAAAGCGCCCATCTCAAATTCACCTGCAATGAGCGGCTCAAATACCGAAATTTCCCAGGAACCGGTCTGGAAAATTGCGGCTTGACCCATTGTAAAGAGCTGCTGCGAATCCGAATACTGAACGCCCTGGTATCCGTCCGGAAGATAAGGAGCCCATTTTGCCAGTTCCTCATAGACCTGAACATAAGGCGCATCAGTGAATTTCGCGGTTCCGTCAATCAAAGCCAAACGGCCTTCTTCACCCTTATAATCCTGCACACCAATGTTATACCAACCCATGGTCGCTGCTTCCCATAAGTCATGCGTACCCATGGCAAGCGGAATATATTCGCCATCTTCCTTGATGGCTTCCAGCAACGCGAAGAATTCATCCTTTGTCACCGGAACTTCCCAGCCCTTTTCCTCGAATGCGGTCTTGTTATACATGAAGCCATGAATAACGGAGGCCAGCGGAACACAGTAAGTGGAAGCGCCGTCGTCGGTCGTCCAGGCCACGGTTGAGGAAGAATCAAACGCTTCCATGCCCGGAAGATCGTTTAAAACGGACAGGTAACCGGACTCAAAGAGTTTCAGGGAAGGATCGAAGGGGCGGCAGGTAACAATATCGCCCGCGGTCCCGCCAGCCAGACGGGAATTCAACTGACCGTTATAATCTTCCTGCTTCGTAGGTTGGAAAATGACTTCAATCTCCGGATGAACTTCATTGAAGGCCGGAATAATTGTGTCGTTCCAAATATTAATATCATCCTGGCGCCAACTCTCAATAACCAATTTTGCGCCTGCTTCCTGAGCTGCCACGGGCAGGACGAACAGCAGCAGCATCAGAACAACAAACAAACCTAAGTGCTTTTTCATTCTTTTCTCCTTATATTTTTATCATGTTCCAGACAAGAACTCCGGTCCGACCGGATACATAAAAATACTATCGTTTATTGTAACCCTTACGAAAGAATAATTCGGCCGAAAAAATCATGGTTTTGAATTGACAAATGTCATAAACAAAACAGACGGAAATCAATCTAAATGAGGCAAATCTGACTCGAAATGGAAGCCGGGAAGGCTCCGCAAATCGTTGCGTTTTGACTTTTTTTGTTTTTGACACCCATCTCAATAACAGGTCTTTCATTAAAAACAGCGGTACTGTTTCCATTTTCATAAAACAGTACCGCTGTGATAATCTTTGGAGCAATTTTCGGAAATTTATCCGTTATCTGGACAAAACATTCGAAATATGCATATATTCGTCAGAAATCTCCCGGTGTTTGCCAACCAACTCAGCCAGCGTAACACTGACAATCTCCCGTCCCTGAATCGCGGTCATCACGTTAAAAATTCCCTTATTAATAAAGTCAATCGCCTTATACCCCATCCGCGAAGCCAGGATGCGATCAAAGGCCGTGGGAGAACCACCGCGCTGGATATAGCTCAAATTTGTTCCACGGGCTTTAAACCCAAGATCCATCGCATCCAATTGGCTGGTCAATTCTTCCATCGAGATCGGGAACCCTTCAGCGACGACAATAATGCAATGCTTCTTGCCCTGTTTGTATGAATTTTCGATGATATGAGCAATCTCTTCCACGGTCACCGGCTGCTCGGGAATCAATGCCATCTCCGCACCGGAAACAATCGCGGACTGAACCGCCAGATAACCGCTCTCCCGCCCCATCGTTTCTACCAGAAAAGCCCGGCTATGCGAAGAAGCTGTGTCACGGATTTTGTCGATCGCCTCCATAATTGTGTTCAGCGCGGTATCAACACCAATGCAGGTATCCGTTCCATAAACATCATTATCGATGGTACCGGGGATGCCAATCACCGGCACGCCCTGTTCCGCCAGAGCCAAAGCGCCCGCCATGGAACCATTTCCGCCGATGACAACCAAACTGTCCAGGTTCTCATTATTTAATTGGCGCACCGCCTCACGCTGCCCATGCGGCGTTTCCATCTCTTTACTGCGCGCAGTCCTCAAAAAAGTTCCGCCGCGACTAAGAATACCGCTGACATCACGCCGGCCTAACGGAACGGTATCGCCATTGATCAGGCCTTTGTACCCGTCCTGAATACCAAACACTTTATAGCCCGCGCCAATCCCGGCCCGCACAACCGCGCGGATGCACGCATTCATGCCCGGAGCATCTCCGCCGGAAGTCAAAACTCCGATAGAACGAATTGGCGTATCCAGTTTAACCGATTCCATAATTCAACATCCACCTTTCTGCCCAGCTCTTAATAAGATACTATATTCCTGTTTTCGGATACAGCAACAGCAATCGGGATTCTGACCTGATTTCCCGTACCAAACCAATTGATCTACCATCACAACGTTTTTTACTGCTCGACCTGAACATTTTCAGGACCGGTCTCCCGCCGCACCCGGGCCAACAATTCCTCACAGACATTGATTTTTGTATCCGGAAACTCAATCAGATTCACCTTTCCCTTCTCTTGAATGATAAAGGCGAATTTGTCCCGCCCCGGATACGAAGTAATCAGACCGTGAATGCGTTTCATTTTACGGATCATTACTTCAGGGTTTTCGTTGGACGCAGATGTAATAATCACGGACAGCAGTTTTTCCTTTTTCTCGCTGATACCCGGGAAATAATACTCATCATCGTCCTCATCTCCCGCTGTTTCCGCATTCAATGATGACAAAAGCGGGCTTCCCATCCCAAGCCCGGATTGCCTGCTCGCTTCAGCGCCACCATCCTCCGTTGTTTTTTCTTCAATCTTTCCATTTCCATCTGCGCTTTTGTTATCCGAGCGAATTTCAGTGATGGAATAAGGCGGAGATGTTTCCGCGATCGCGGAAATGGCAGGTTGCGCCGGATCCGGAGTCACGGTGGAGGGCCAGATTTCTTCAGCCACAAATCTTCCGGAAGCATCGTCCGGCGGCATTTCCGGTTCGGGGGGAAGATCGCCAAAATCTTCATCCCAGGCCGAAGGTCCTTCGTTCCAGACCGGGTCCGGTTGAACGGGCTGAGATGCCAGAACAGGATCTTTCTGCACCGGAGCTGGCAACTCTCCGATCTCATCCGTAAACGAATCCGCGAAATCGGCGACACTCTGTGGAATTTCACCCACCATCAGCGACTGGGCCGTCCAGCCGGTCACCTGCGGTGACATCCGGCTCTTGTCAAGCCGGCCCTCAATAATCAACACGGCATCGGCCTTTACAATGTCCTGAACTTCATCCCAACGCGCCGGATAAAAAATCACATCCGTCGTATCACCCTGAATGTCCTCAAGTTTTAACGAGCACATAGCCTTGCTGTCTTTTTTGGTCAGCATCATGCGCATACTTTGGACCAGCCCGCCCAAAACCACGCGTGCGCCCTGCTCAAGGGACTCCAGCTGCGAATTCATCATGGCTTTTCGCCGTTTCAATGTTGGCAGGTGAGCGTTCAGCGGATGATCAGAAACATAGAGCCCCATCAGTTCCCGTTCCCAATTCAGCTTTTCCCGTTCCTCAACAGGCGGCGTCTGCACCAGGTGGATCTGGTTGATCGGAATCGCCATCATGTCGAACAGCCCCATCTGCCCGCTGTCTTTGGAGCGGAAATTCGCCGTGCTGGTGCTGATGATCAGATCCAGATTGCCCAACAGTGTCCCGCGCTCACCAAAGATGTCCATCGCACCGACCTTGATCAGGCTTTCCAGCGCCCGCCGTCCCACCAGCCGCAAATCCACCCGTTCAATAAAATCATCCAGATTTTTATACGGTCCGTTCTCTTTGCGTTCTGTCGTGAGAACCTCCGCCGCTGCCTGACCGACATTTTTCACTGCACCCATGCCAAAACGGATTTTATTCTCTCCCTTGGTTCCCTCGGAATCATTTTCAATCGTAAAATCCCATTCACTGCTGTTGATATGCGGGGGAAGGACATCAATCCCCTGCGACCGGCAGTCGTTGATATAAAACGCAATTTTGGCGGAATCACTCTGGTTCGCGTCCAGCAGGGCCGTCATGTATTCGACCATGTAGTGCGTTTTCAGGAATCCGGTTTGAACCGAAAGCACACCATAATCCGCCGCGTGGCTTTTGTTGAAACCATAATTGGCGAACTGTTCCCAATCATCGAAAATTGCTTTCGCGGTATCTTCCTCAATCCCGTTTTCAATACATCCCGCAATGAATTTTTTGCGGTGCGTCTCAACATCTTTTTTCTTCTTCTTCGAAATCGCCTTACGCAGGCTGTCCGATTCGGAAGCCTTATAACCCGCCAGTTCAATCGCGGCGGACATGATTTGTTCCTGATAAACCGGAATGCCGAAGGTATCCTCAAAAATTGGTTTCAGCCGTTCATGGCGGTAAAAAGGTTCTTTTTTGCCATGCAAACAGGCGATATAGTCCGGAATAAATTGCATCGGGCCCGGACGATACAGCGCTACCATGGCGATAATATTATCCAGGTTTTTCGGCTTCATCTCCATGATGTAGCGTGTCATGCCGGAACTTTCAATCTGGAAAACCCCTGCCGTGTGACCGGCGCTCAGATAAGCGAATGTTTCGGCATCGTCGGTCGGGATATTGGTTAAGTCATAGTGTATCCCATGCCGCTCCTCGATCATGGAACAGCAGCGCTGCATGACGGTAAGCGTTGCCAATCCCAGGAAATCGATCTTCAGCAATTTCATCGAATCGACGACGTTCATCTCAAATTGAGAGACCGATTTAATCGGGTTGTCGTCTGAGCCGCTGGTCGGACGGTGAAGCGGCGCGTATTTCTCAATCGGACGATCCGTAATAATGACGCCCGCCGCATGCGTACCGACATTGCGGGTCACGCCTTCCATCTCGGATGCTGTGGTAACCAATTCTTTCAAAACCGGATCGGCATTGACCGCCTCGGCAAATTCAGGCGTTTCCTCCAGACAATTCGCAATCGTGATGGCGTTTCCGCTGATCGGCATCTTGATTCCCGGCGGGATCAATTTGCAGATCCGGTCCACCTCGGACAACGGCACATCCATGACCCGGCCGACGTCACGAATCGCACCCTTCGCGCCAAGCGTGTTGAAGGTAATAATCTGTGAAACGTGGTCGGCGCCATATTTATCGGAGCAGTATTGGAGCAGTTTGTAGCGCTTATCGTCCTGGATATCCAGGTCGATATCCGGCATGGAAATACGATCCGGATTCAAAAATCGTTCAAAAATCAATTTGAACGAGAGCGGCTCGACCGGAGTGATGCTCAGTGTATAAGCCACCATAGATCCGGCGCCGGAACCGCGCACGTTGTACCAGATATTCTGACTGCGGGCGTAACGAACCAGGTCGTGAACGATCAGGAAATACGCGTCAAACCCCATCGTGTGGATGATATGTAATTCTTTTTCGATCCGTTCGCGCACAGCCGGATCGTCCACAGCCCGCTGGCCATATTTTTCTTTCAGCCCCGCTTCACACAGCCGGCGCAGTTCCGACTGCGGCGTCTCGCCGACCGGGACCGGGAAGAGCGGCAGATGATATTCCTTCTGTGTCAGATCGATGTTGCAGCGTTCGGCAATTTCCAGCGTGTTTTTAATCGCGCCGGGAACGTGACCGAATAATTTTTCCATTTCTTGCGGTGAGCGCAGATAATACGTCTTATCCGACATGCGAAAGCGTTTTTCGTCCGTCAGTCTGGCGCCGGTTTGAACTGCCAGCATAATATCCTGATATTTCCAATCGTCAGGATCGACATAATGCGTGTCGTTCGTCGCGACGAAATTCAAATTGAATTCCCGTCCAAAATCGAGCAGGACATTATTCAGCTTTTTAATCTCAGGAATGTCATGATCCTGCAGTTCAATAAAAAAGTTTTCCTTCCCAAACACCTGCAAATACCAATCCAGATTTTTTCTGGCAGCATCCATTTCTTCATGCAGGATTTTCCGTGGGATTTCGGCAGCCATACACCCGGAGGTACAGATCAGCCCCTCCGAATGGGAAGCCAGAAAATCACGATCAATGCGGGGATGATAGTAATACCCTTCCAACTGCGAGGCACTGGCAATCTGCAGCAAATTTTGGTAACCGGTATCATTTTCCGCCAGTAGCAGCAGATGTGTGGAGCTTTTTTCTTTGGGTTCGTGCAGACGCATATCGTTCGGAGCGAAATAAGCTTCGAGACCGATAATCGGTTTAATATCATTTTTTTTTGCTGCGTTAAAGAATTCGACCACGCCAAACATGGTTCCGTGATCCGTAATCGCAACCGCTGGCATGCCCATCTCTTTAACACGCGTCATCACTTTATCAATCTTTGAGAAACCATCCAGCAAAGAGTATTCAGTGTGCAGATGTAAATGGACAAAAGACATATTCTCCTCCAAATTATGATTCCATTTTATCGTAATTTTCCGGCTCGATTTAAAAAAGTGGCATTGTGAAAAATGATAAAACCTGCACCATTGCTGAGGCTGACGATTACCATTTGAACCAAAGATGATGTGAGTGTCAAAAATAACTCAGATATAAAAATATTTTTTATAAACATAACATATGACATTTCGCGCAATTCCAGATTACATTCAGCTATTTACTTTTTTTTTGAAATACCATAAACTATTACTATTGAGTTTATGCAAACGATTGCACGACGGAATAAACAACGGCAGGGGAGGAAAGCGCCGCTTTAATTATGAAAGAACGGTCTGGGATGGTTACGATTATTGACGTAGCAAAAGAAGCGAACGTTTCGCCTTCAACGGTCTCCCGTGTTCTGAATGACACGGGAATGATCAGTCCCGCTACCGTCGAGATTGTATACCAAGCGGTCAAGAAGCTTGGTTATGAGCCCAATGTGCTGGCTCGCAGCTTTCGGAAAAAGGAAACCCGCACGATCCTGATTCTGACCCCGAACATGACCAACCCCTATTATTCGAATATTCTCTCAGGCATCAGTGACATGAGCCGTGAAATGAATTACAGCTCCTTTATCTGCAATACCACTGCCGGCACGGCCCAGGTTAAAGAGATGTTAAATATGCTGCCCAAACACCGGGCGGACGGTGTCATTTTGCTGGCATCGGAAATGGGAGAGACCTGGCTCAGGGATTTTTCCGAAAACTATCCTATTGTGCAATGCTCTGAATTCGATCCTGACATCCAGATCCCGCATGTTTCAATCGATAACTACAAAGCGGCAGTCGAAGCCATTCACTATCTGATCCGTATTGGCCATCGGAAGATTGGCACCATCAGCAGCACCAATCGCTATCTGTCCACACAGCTCCGTATGCAGGGCTATAAGGATGCATTGATCGAGGCCGGAATCGAGCCGGAAGAACGCTTCATTGCAAACGCCGGCAAAGATTACAGTTACGCCAGCGGTTGTCTCGCCGCGAATCAGTTGTTGTCCCAACCAGATCCGCCGACAGCTTTATTTTGTATCTCGGACGTTTTGGCAATGGGCGCCATTAACACCGCAAAAAAGATTGGATTGCGTGTTCCACAGGATGTTTCGGTCATCGGATTCGACGATGTGGAACAAACAGCGATGTTCTCACCCCAGCTCACCACAGTCGCCCAGCCTTGTTATGCACTGGGACAAAAATGTGCGGAGCTGCTCTTGAAAAACCTGGCCAGGGGAGAAAGCATTTCGAAGGAAACAATTCTTCCCCACAAGATGGTGATTCGTGAATCGACGGCTTCGCGTGCAGTCTGAGGCCGGCATTAATTGGAAGTCACAGCGCAGCGATTTGCGCTGATGAATAAACTTTATTTTTTTCGGGAGGAAAAAATGTCAAAGAAGTATTTGGTTTTCTCGATCGCACTTGTCTTCGTGCTTGCACTGACCGGTGTCGTATCCGCCGCTGATCCGATCAAGATCGGCGTTGTTACCCCGGACGCCGACCATGGCTTCACGGGCGAAAGCGTTGCTCATGCACGCGCTGAACTGGAAAAACTGGCCGCCGAAGGCGTCGTAGAATACAAATTCGAAGCCGGTGGTGAAGCAGCAAAACAAATTGCCGCTATCGAAACCATCCTCGAATGGGGTCCGGACGTTATCGTTCTCTGGCCGCTGGAAGGCGAACAGTTGAAGAACGCCGCTTACTCCGTCACCGACGCCGGTGTTGGTCTGGTTATTTATGACCGCCTGATCGACGGTTTCACTCCCACCGCAGAAATCATGGGCGATAACGAAACCATCGGTAAATGGACCGGCGAATATCTGTTGAAATACTTCGCTGACGAATTGGCCGCTGGCGAAACCATCACCTACCTGCGCTTCATCGGCGACAGTTCCACTGTTCCCGCCCAGCGCTCCAAAGGTATGGATGATGCCATCGCTGCTTCAGAATATGCTGACCAATTCACTCAGATCCAGGAAGATTACCTGACCAACTGGTCCAATGCCACCGCTCAGGAACAGATGGAAAACTGGCTGAACACCGCTGATCCGGCTGCCATTGAAGATCTTGATCTGATCGTCACCCATGACGACGAAGTTGTTGACGGTATCGTTGTTGCGCTGACCAACTACTATGAAAGCAACCCGACCGCTGCTCTCAACGTGAAACTGATCACCGGTGTCGGCGCCCGCCGCGAAACACTGGCCACCTTCGACAACCCGGTTGCCAATGGTATTGACCTGGTCACCTATTTCTTCAGCCCCTCCATGGTTCGCGAAGCCATCCGCCTGGGTGTCGCTTATGCTCAGGGCGAACAGTATGACGGACAGGACATCAACGGACAGCTGTTCCTGATCCCTTCGATCGAAGTCGACAAGAACACCGTTGAAGATTTCCGCGCCAGCGAAGCTTTCGCGGAACGCTATAGCCTTTCCACCAACTAACATTCCGGCTGAACGGAAAGACGATTTTGTAAGGCAAAGGCCGCCCGGTAAATTGCCGGGCGGCCTTTTCTATCCGGCAAATCCGTTCAAAACTACCGGCTTTGCAAAAAGGATTTTACTTGTGGTCTGTGTTTCGCCGCAGGAAACAAAAACGACAACTAAAGCTCTTTTCCGCAAAAGACGGAAATGCGGGGGTAGATTCTAAGAAAAAATAGTTTTGGGCACTGTGTCACAAAAGAACACTCACACAGGGCATCGAAAAGATGACAGACGCTGACGATTCGAATAGAGAATGAATCCCGGCGACAAACAACGCAACAACTTTGGGAGGTGGTTACGCTTGCTTACAGAGATGAAGGGAATTGTAAAAGATTTTGGCCCCGTCCGGGCTGTCGACCATGTCGATATAACGATCCACCCCGGTGAGGTGATCGGATTATTGGGCGAGAACGGCGCGGGAAAAACAACGCTGATGAACGTCCTGGCCGGCACATTTCCGCCGGATGAGGGAGAAATTTTCATCGATGGGAAAAAAGCTGAGGTCACGAGTGCTTTGGTCGCCATGAAGCTCGGGATCCGATTTATCCATCAGGAAATCAGTCTCTGTAACGATCTGAGGGTATTTGAGAACATGTTCCTGGCCGAAGAACTGGTCGGAACCGGCGGATTGCTGAATAAAAAAGAGATGATCCACCGTTGCGCAGAAATCTTCAACAGAATGCAGGTGGACATCGACCCCAATGCGCTCGTCTGGACTTTGCAGTCGGCAGAAAAACAGCTGGTGGAAATCGCCCGCGCGTTGCTCTTTAAATGTGATCTGATCATTATGGATGAACCTACCACGGCGCTCTCCACCAAGGACATCAACCGGCTGTTTGAACTCATCCGCCAGTTGAAAACCGAGGGCGTCAGCTTCATTTATATTTCACACAAAATGCCGGAATTATTCGAAATCTGCGACACCTATTACGTGATGCGGGACGGTAAACTGATCGCACATGGAAAATTCGCCGATATTGACGAACAAAAAGCCACGGAATTAATGATCGGGCGCCAGTTGGCCGATGAAGAGTTCCTGGGTAAACCCTATTACGGGCAGGAAGAAGTCGCGCTGTCAGTGCGGAATCTCAGCGGAAACGGGTTTCAGGATATCAGCTTTGATTTGCACAAAGGTGAGATTCTGGCCATCACCGGCTTGCAAGGATCCGGGCGAGACATGCTGGCTGACGCGCTGTTCGGCGCCGAAGACTACACCGGCACGATCCAGGCGAACGGCGTCACGGTGAAACAGACCAGCGGGATCATCGACCACATGAAGCACGGTATCGCGATGGTTCCGCGTGCCAGGAAAGAAAGAGGCATCCATAACGACCTTTCCATTTATGATAATCTTTCGATGGCTTTCCTGAACACAAGATTTAACGGACTGCTGATCAACGGCAAAACCGAAAAGAACCGTTTTACCCGCCAAAAACAGGCGCTGGCGATCAAAACCGACCAACCCAATAATCCGATCACCTCGCTGTCCGGCGGGAACCAGCAAAAAGTAATCCTCGGCCGTTGGCTGGAAGCCGAGGCGGACATCCTGTTATTTGACAACCCGACACAAGGGATTGACGTCGGCACAAAATTCGAGATTTATCGTCTCATTATCGATTTGGCCAAAGCCGGCAAAGCAATTATCGTATTCAGCTCGGAATATCCCGAAATTCATAAAGTAGCGGACAAATGCATCGTGCTTTATAAAGGGCGCATCAACACCACCATCAAGCGGGAAGACGTCACCGAGATGAGCATCATGTATTATTCAACCGGAGCAAACGTAGAGGCGCAGAAAAATGATTAACACCATCCAGAAATCTTCCTTCAAGGATATCCTGAAAAAACTTTTCACGGAATATAGCTATTGGCTCTCTTTTGTTATGCTGCTGATTCTGGCTACAGCTGTTAACACCAACTTCCTCCGCTGGAGCAACATCAGCAACATTTTTGTCCAGACAGCCACCACCGGTATCATCGCGCTTGGAATGAGCATGGTGATCTCCGCCGGACTGATCGACATCTCTGTCGGCGCCCAGGTCGCCATCATCTCCGGGCTGGGAATCGTTGTCCTGAACCGGACCGACAGCATTCTCATCATGCTGCTCTTCGCACTGGGATTCGGATTGCTCATCGGGATTTGTAACGGGCTGATGGTCGCCAAAGGAAACATGCCGCCCATGATCGCCACACTGGCCATGCAGAGCATCTGCCGTTCATTGATCAACCATCTTGGGCAAGGCGGTCCCTTCACCGTGTCTGACGCGAATTTCGCTACTTTCCGAAAAATCGCGGCTGGCAGCATTCAACTGACACAGGGAATACGCATCCCCTACCCCATGATCATGTTTATCGTTCTTTCGATCCTGTTCGGAATCATCATGCGTCAGACAAAGCTCGGTAAACACATCTATGCGGTCGGCAGTAATACCGTCTCCGCCCGGCTGGCCGGCGTCAACGTTAACCGGATCAAGATACTGGTCTTCGCGATCACCGGACTATTGTGCGGTTTTTCCGGCTGGCTCTATGCCTCGCGCGTAATGGCCGTTGCGGCCGCCAGTGCCGGGAATGCGTATGAAATGGAAGTCATCGCAGCCGTCGCAATCGGCGGCACCTCGATGAACGGTGGGCGCGGCAAGATCATCGGTACCTTTCTGGGCGCCTTGATGTTCAAGATTATCAACAACATCCTGGTCATGGCCAACTTCCCGACCTTCCTGAATGGCGCAATCAGCGGTGCTATCATTATTGTGGCTGTGTTACTGCAAAACATTCAGAACAAATCGAAATAGGAGCCTGAAATATGCTTAAAATTGGAATTATTGGCTGCGGAAAAATCACTGAAGTCCGGCATGCACCGGAGTACGCAGATAACCCGAATTGTGAGTTGGTCGCATTCTTTGACGAAATCCCCGGCCGGGCCGAGGGGTACGCAAATAAATACGGCGGGAAAGCTTATGAAAGCATAGAAGAATTGCTGAAGAGCGGTGTGGACGCGGTCAGCGTTTGTGTGGCAAATGTCGCCCATGCGTCGATTTCGATCCAGGCGCTGGAAGCCGGCGTGCACGTGCTGTGCGAAAAGCCGATGGCGACAACGCTGGCCGATTGCGAAGCCATGGTCGCCGCGGCAGAGAAAAGCGGGAAATTCCTGATGATCGGCCAGAACCAGCGCTTTGCCCGCGCCCATGTCAAAGCGCGTGAGCTCATTGTGACCGGAGAGATCGGCGACATACGCACGTTTCGGACCACATTCGGCCATCCCGGGCCGGAAGGTTGGACCGGGTCAGCCAATTCCTGGTTTTTCGATAAAAAACGGGCTGCATTCGGCGCCATGGCGGATCTGGGTGTGCATAAAACCGATCTGCTCCACTTCCTGCTGGGCGATGTGATCACGGAAGTGACGGCCCAAATCGCAACGCTGGATAAAAAATATCCCGATAACACCCCGGTCGATGTGGACGATAACGCCTATTGCATTTACCGGACTCAAAACGGTATTGTCGGAACGATGCATGTCAGCTGGACATTTTACGGAGAAGAAGATAATTCCACCATCCTCTATGGCTCCGAAGGTGTGATCCGTTGTTATAACGATCCGGAATACTCGCTGATCGTTGAGAAGAAGAACGGCGATCGGATCTTTTACCGCCTGGATCAGCTCACCTCCAACAAGGAACAAACCACCGGCGGACGTACGAACACCGGTGTGATCGACACATTTGTTGAAAGCCTGCGTACGAACACCCCGCCGGCAGTCTCCGGCAGTGAAGCAATCAAGGCGATGCGAGCCATTTTTGCGGCTGAAGAATCCGCACAGACGCACCGCACGATTCAGGTCATCCAGGGATAATCAGAGGAGGAGCAAATCTTATGAAAAAAATTATCACCATCTGCAGCGGTCAGTTTGGGGACATTCCGCTGGAAGATTTGTGCCGGCAAATGCACGAAATCGGTTACGAAGGTCTGGAAGTGGCCTGCCAATCGCATATCGATGTGGAAAAAATTGTTTCGTCCGCGGATTACCGCAGCGAATTTACCGGGACCTTTGAACGTTATGACATGAAAATCGGCGCAATTTCAGCCCACCTGATGGGCCAGTGCGTCGGCGATAACTATGACCCGCGTCTGGATAATTTCGCGCCGGAAAAATATGCCGGCAAGCCGGAGGAGATCCGCCGATGGGCCATTGACGGCATGAAAACTGTCGCACACGCCGCCAAAACATTGGGAGTTGATGTGGTAACCTGCTTCCTGGGGTCACCGATCTGGGCATCCTGGTATTCTTTCCCGCAGACCACGCCGCAGATGGTCACGGACGGTTTCAACCGCATCAAGGAATTATGGACTCCGATTTTTGATGAATTTGACAGTTGCGGGGTACGGCTGGCGCTGGAAGTGCATCCCAGCGAAATCGCTTTCGATTATTACACCACGCAGCGGTTGCTGGAAACCATCGAATACCGCCCGACGTTGGGGCTGAATTTCGATCCCAGATCGGAAGAGC
>CALCQT010000423.1 GCA_937894825.1 uncultured Anaerolineaceae bacterium | reverse complement strand
AATGAGGAAATAGATGGAGGTTACCCTCATCTATATTTGTATTAAGTATATTATAAATAATTTGGTGCATCACAGAAAATTTGATTTAATCAATGGATTGAGTAAAAAGTAGAATTACTAATGATATTGGCACGCATAACGGTCCAGTAATGCTATTTGTTTTGACAGTGATAGAACTGAAAAAATTCTTTATTCTTTGATGAACCTGGATATAACGATTGACAATTTTGGTGTAGCCATTCCAACAAATCGGGTCGTAATTCATCAGCCGTCTTTTCGTAAAGAAAGAATAATTGGATATTACCCTGATGAACTTCAGCAGCCAGATCCTCGACTGTCAGAATGGGATCTGTGCCATAAAAGCCGCCGATAGCCATTACCGGCAGCCCTGTTTTCAGGATGATCCAATCCGCCGGATTATAATCCAATGTGGCTAAATAATACTTTTCTCTGTCATATTTCGCATAGATCATATCAAGCAGCGGTTCAATATCGACATCTTTAGGGAGATGATTCCAGGTCAACACTTCCGGGCCGGCAAACGGCAAATCGCCGTTTCCTCCATAGATCAAGGGAAAAATGGCCCAAATTGTTGGCATTATCAGGAGCATTCCGATTGATAAAACGGATGTGGCAGGCTGTAAAACATTCCGGGCGAAACTCTTCTTTTCAAATTTAAATAATTTGTGAAAGCCGAATGAGAGTACAGATGGTAGAAAAATGATCCAGAATAAGGTCTTCATCCAAACATATTCGACAATGAAAGGGCGAATGATCAGCCATGATGTTCCCCACCCCAGGAGTAAGATCAATACTGACATTATTTTTCCGGGAGACGCATCACTTTTTGTGGAAAATGATTTCTCGATCCCAATCCCTGAAAGAATGGCGATTGGAGGCGCGAGCATAACCAGATAATGCCGGTGGAAAAAAGACCCGAAACTGAAAAAGAGGATGCAGGTAATCAACCAAATTCCGAAAACAATAACCAACCAAAATCCTGCTGGGGAGCAATCCTTTTTTCGGTATAACGAATAAAGATAAAACCCGGACAAAAGCGAAATTGGGATAAACCAGGTGATCTGCCCGTTCAATTCCTTCGTGAATAATCTTAATAGACCGGGGTTCCCGATTTCAGCGGGATTTGAAACCTGCAAGGCTTCAAGTTGCGTATTTCCCACAATTCTATCAAGGCCATTATAGTAGAGCGCTAAATTGAAAGGATCATTATTCATGCTGCCCCCAATAAACGGCCTTTGCTGAGGCGGGGTTATTTTTACGACTACCATCCAGATGGATGAAACGAAGCATAGAATTACAGCTGAAATGATCAGTGAGCTCACTTTAGGCTTATAGGCAGGGTCTTTAATTAAAAAATTGCCGAGTAAAAACGCAGGCAGGATCAAAAATATCTGTGTCATTTTGATATTAAATCCCAAACCGATGGTGACTGCAAATGTATATAGCCACTTATCTTTCATGGTTTCTGCATATAACTGAAAAAAACGCATTGCCAAAAGGCTTGCCAATACGATCAAACTATCGGTTGTGTTGTTACGAGCAGTGGCAATGTTGATCGGTGTCAAACAGAAAATTAATCCGGCCAGGAAAGCAGGGCGTTTCCCGAAAGCTTGTTTCATAATCATGAAAAGAAGGCAGGTTGAGAGGACATGGGAAATTGCCTGCGGAAAGAACAGCGCCCATCCGGAAAACCCGAAAAGTTTTGTGCCCAATGTTTGCAGCCAAAAGCCAAGCGGCGGTTTATCAAGTGAGACGAACCCGGACGGGTCAAAAGAAACGAAAAATAGGTTCTTCCAGGACACTCCCATACTTTTTACGCCCGCCGCGTAATAGGTATTTCCGTATCCTTCCTGTGAGAGATTCAGGAAGACAAAGAGACTTGATAGAGCAACCAGGACGCCATATTCGATGAAGCCAGTCTTTTTGTAATGAGGTTTCGTTCTCATATGATCGTCAGTTAGCCTTGATTTTTTCTATTCATTTTGAGATGCAGTTTAATTATGAACACTACCAAATTTTCTAAAAATAATTATAACCAACAGAGAATTAGTCCTTGGCGATGGCATTTCCAGGACTTTCGAAAAAGGAGCTCAATCTATTTTGAGCTCCTTTTTCGAAAATTTGAAAAAATCCGGATTGAGATTGCGAATCAGCGCGGCCTGGCGAAGACGACGCGGCGGTTGATATACGTGCCGTCAATGGACTCGTTTTCACAGGTGATCAGCACCAGCGCATTATGATAACGGTTTGCCACTTCATGAACCGAAGCGAATTCGTCTATATCGACCAAAAGATTTTCGTAGACACTGAATTCCATCAATTCACCGTCGTCGCCGCGGACAAAAATGCGGTCATTTTCTTCCAAAGCCTGAATGAACAGGAAAGGTCCGACTTCCAGCGCGCTGAGGTGATTGTGCGCGGCGACATAGCTCGTGCCTTCGCCGGGGAGCGGACTGCCTTTGAGCAACCCCGTGCGGCCACCCAGCCAGTCAACAGCCCAGCCGGAGTCGTCATCCGGAACTTCCACCAACTCGCTCTGAACATTGAGCTCCGGGATATCAATGCTGAAACCGAGTGAACGGTACGCCAGTGCGGCGGGCTGAGCGTCCGGCAACGCCCGGCTGCGGGTTGGAAATCCGGTCTTCGGTGGATGCCAGGGGAACCACTGAGTTGGCGTCGGCGTGAAGTTAGGCGGTGAGGCTGTCTGTGTCGGATTCGGTGTCTCGGTAGCCGGATCGGGTGTTTCGGTGGCTGGATCCGGTGTCTCAGTGGTTGGATCGGGTGTCTCGGTAGTTGGATCCGGTGTTTCCGTCGTCGGTGTGATCGTCGGCGTCAATGTGATCGTCGGCGTCAATGTGATCGTCGGCGTCAATGTGTTCGTCGGCGTCAATGTGTTCGTCGGCGTCAGCGTGATCGTGGGTGTTAGCGTATTGGTCGGAGTCGGTGTTTCTGTGCCGGATTCACCACCGGAACCCCATTGTTGGTAAGAAATGGGGATCAGACCGCTTTCATCGGTTCCGCCATCATAGAAGAGTTGTGCTTTATTCTCGAACCTTGTTGTCTCATTGGGTACATCCATGACAAGCCGGAAGTCAAACGCGAGCACCTTCCCGCCAAACGGTCCACCGCTTCTGAACACATCATAAATAGCCTCGGCCTCGCCGGCTGGCCAGGTGGTCGAATTTTTCCTCAGCAAATCCCAGACACTCGCATCGGCTATAGTGGCGTTATCCGAATAAGCCATTGCCGCCAGGGTTACTTCGTCCCGCGGAAGTGTTCCCAGACGAATGATTACAATCGGACCTTTTGGTGCGATATCGTCTGCGGGAAAGACGCCATAAGTCAGCCCAAGGTTGTTATTCCCCGGGTCATTAAGAACTTTCGTCTTAAAAGCGTCAAAAGTTTCTCCTTCATGAGGGATCCGTTTGAAAGCTTTGGTGATATCCAGAAAAAAGGCACCGGCGTTGCGAACTACCCCGGTGGCAGGATCGACCCGGTAGTTGGGCAGCGAGACGGTGAGATGGTTAAGCGTCTGTCTGTATTCCAGTTCGTCAATGATATAAGCGTTTTTTAGTTCTGTTACAGCGGGTGTCGGCAGATATAATTGCTGAAGGTTATTACGATTGACACCCAGGGTCCAATAAATATGAGGACGTTGGAAGAGACCGCCTTTGTTGATCGGGCTCGCGGGGCTGGCAGGACCGGGAGGCGGCCCGGGGGTGGCAGTCGGACCAACGGTTGGTTCGGGCTTTGGATTTGCGTCGATCGTGTCAACCTTGCCTTCGACTTCGATGCTGACCTCGCCTTCCTCATCAATTACAGCCTCAATATAGAAATAGCCATTGTTAAAAGAAGAGATCGATTCTGTCAGCCGGTCAAAGGTACATTCGATATAGGACGGGTCCGTGCTCCAACTGGGCTGCATGATCGCGCTCCAGGTGCCAACTTCCGTCCCGGTTGTGGAATCTTTCAGCACCGCGTTTGTTATTGTATAGATTAGCAGGCCGAACCTTTTCACATCCAGTTTAAATGTGTCGTTGGGGTCAATTTGTCCGGCAATTTCCCAATCGATCCAGATGCGGACGGAGTTCCCTACGGATAACTTTCCGTGCGTCGCCTCATCATATTCTACCCATATACCATCTTTCTTGATGCGAAACTCGACTGTAAAATCCACTCGAGAGGTAATATCGGCCGCTTTCGCGCTGTATTCGCCGTCATTCAGGATCCGTGATGCGGCCGGGATAAGTTCTGCTTGTCGGATCTCCTCCTCATTGGGAAATTGTGATGACGCCGGCATGAGCCCTGTTTGCCGGGCCTCCGTGTCCTTGGGAATTTGTGATGACGTCGGCATGAAGCTTTCTTGTTGCGCTTCCACAGGTTCCTCCGCTGAGCGGGAACAACCAGACAGAACGATTAGAAAGATCGTTGCTGCCATCAGGGATATGAACCACAACTTTTTTTGTCCATTTTCTCTCATCATCCGAACTCCTTTCGACGATGGCAGAGTGCTTTTAAAAAACAACATTAATCGAATCGCCTGGCAAGAGTGAACTGAATGCAATTCGCGCTACAAAGTATTGTGCAAGAAGTGTGCCAGCATAATGTCTTCTGGCAACGCGATTTATGCTTGATGGGCAGCATGTTGGGCAGGAAGAATGTATCCTGTTTATCGTGTTTGATGGATAAATTTTCATGCCAGAGGACTGGCTCCTTCCGGTTTGCGGAGCGTGAGTAACCGTGTGCCTTGTAAATTCGAAACTTGCTGTTATAAGCCTGGTTTTGCGTTCCCGTCAGGGCTGCATCGAATAATAAGCAAGTTTTCCTTTTTAGTTCCGGATATTCATTGATGCGGATTGGCATGCTAATTGCACTGGGTAAAGTAATAGATTGACTCCGGCTTTGGATCTGCGTTTTGCCGCTCAAAATGAAATCTTGTGTGTAAACCTGAGCGGACGCACTGCAATGAAAGGCGCTGTAATCAGAATCGGATAAATTGGGAGGGCAGCGAGTCGTCAGGGCACCAGTCCCAATTCACAAAAAAAGGATCACGGTATGAACAGGAAAAAAATCGGATGGATGCTGTTATCGGTTTTGGCGGGCCTGATACTGCCGTTATTGGCACCGGCATTCGCGGATATTCTGCAGAAGATAAGCGGCGCCGCAGATGGCGGGATGATCGTAAGCGCTCAATCTGGTGTTACGGTGAGCAAAATCAGTGACAAACAACCCGGGCAGCCGGTTGCGCTTGATGAAGAGATCACATATACACTGACGGCTACCAACGGCGGCGGCTCGGCGGTGAACAATGTAACGATTTGGGATACTATCCCGAGTGGGACGTCCTATGTCAGAGCTTCTCAGGAGGGGAGGTTTGACCCGCAATATGAGTTTGTGCAATGGAACATTCCCAACCTGGCGGCAAATAATGGGACGGCAAGTGTGTGGTTCACGGTGCGCGTTAACAACGATCAGCCGGTGGATAGAATTATCCGTAATACAGCGCGGTATGATCAGGGAAATTCGAATCCACTTTCAATTGTTCGTCCGGATACGAAGTGGCCGACGACCAATGAAGTTGAAATTTCGCTCGCGGACGTGACGGTCCGCAAAGTCAGCAACAATAGCGGACAACCGGTCAGGGGCGGGGACGATATCCTGTATGCTCTGATCCTTACCAACAGCGGCAGTTCGGAAGCGACAAACGTGACGATCCGGGATTATTTTCCGGCGGGCACGTTCTTTGTCAGCGCCTCGGACGGCGGTACGACCGCTTCGAGCACTCGTGGAGAATTTGTACAGTGGAACATCAGTTCGCTTGTGGTCGGCGGTACGGCCACGGTTTATTTTACTGTGCGCGTCAATGATGGCTTGACGGCTCAGACAATCATTCATAACGCCGCGCTGAATGACCAGGGCAATTCGCAACCCTGGGATCTGGCTGCTCCCGATCCGCAAACACCGAGCAACCAGGTCGAAATTCGAACCACAGTGTCAAACCCGATCGGGGGCGATGTGAATGTCAGCGCTGCTATTTCCAGTGATTTGATTGGTCAGACGGTGTCTCCCGGTAATCGCATTACGTATGTGATCACACTTAACAACAGCGGCAATCAGGGAACAACGAATGTGACCGTGCGTGACTATATTCCGCGCGGTACGCGCTACGTCGAAGGTTCTTCTGGCGTGAAAACCTGGACAAACGATGCGGGTGAGTTTATACAATGGAACATCCCCAGCCTGGCGGCAACGAATGGTACGGCCAATGTGTGGTTCACAGTCGAAGTGCTGAGCAATGCGCGCGAATTGACCGATCGCATCAGCAATCAGGCTTTCTTTGATCAGGGGAATGAAAGACCGCTTTCGCTTACTGCCCCGGATCCCGGGACGACGACAAACCGGATCGAAAACAGGATCGCCGGAACTGGGCCGGGACCCTGGTTCCCGATTGATGAATCCGAATGGGGTTTCCCGCAAACTGGTTTCTCTGCCGGGAAACGCGTGATCCTGCCGGATCAGCCGGATGCGCTGAAGTATATTGATTTGGGCTATGAAATTGATATTCCTTCATTAAATGTCAGTACGAAGATCGTGGAGATTCCTTTCGTTGGAGGGGCTTGGGACGTTACCTGGCTCGGGAATGCCACGGGCATTCTTAGCGGCAGCAGTCTGCCGGGAGCGGGCGTGAGCTATGTGACTGGTCACAATCACCTGAACAATCTGGAAATCGGGCCGTTCCTGTTCCTGCGGGAACTTTCAGAAAATGACCGGATTTTCGTGCGGGACGGAAGTGGGACGTTGTTGCAGTTCAAGGTCTATGCCAACGAACTATTTGAAGCGGATGCGTTCTCAGAGGTGCGCGCAAAGGCGGTCGAACGAGAGAATACATTGGTGCTGATCACCTGCGAAAATGAGTTGGCTGAAGGCGGATACTTGCATCGGCGGGTCGCTCCATGCTTTTCCGGCACCGATATCACCTGTTACGCCGGCATCGACAGGGCGGATCCGGCTGGACGGCATTCATTTTAGTGTTTCAATTTCACAATTTTTTTCTCACAAAGCATTTCAATCCGTTCTTTCTTGAATTGGGAAATAAATATCTGTAAAAAGGTATCAAATCCTGTTGGAACGTGCGACATCCAAGCTGCGGAGGACGGATTAAGAATATTCAGAAAAATTCCGGATGATTCCGTTGACAGAAAGATCGAATATAGCTGAGTGCTCTGCAATGGCGCCATATGAAGAAATTATTATTCTTTATGAAATAATATTTTATATAAATAGGTGTAAAAGCATATTGATTAGGTGACATTTGTCTTGATTTGTCAATTTTCTCGTGATTAAGAAATTTTATTTCATAGTTTTTGTTGACATTCTATATCCGGAGTGTTAACATAACGCTTATCAATAACGTTCTATTTGGAAAGGAAACACATATGAAGAAGAATTTGTTAAGAGTATTGCTTGCTGCTGTTGTTTTAACAACTTCGATCCTGACCGGTATTGCGCCGGTTTTTGCTCAGGAAACGGTGACGCTTGAGTTTTCCCAGTGGTGGGAACCGGAACTTCCTGCCGGTGCTTTCCGGGCGATTATCGACCGATTCGAAGCCGCGAACCCGGGGATCAAAGTTGAATTGGTAAGCGGCCCGTATTCATCAACCCGTGAACAGGTTGTGGCAGGCGCCGCAACCGGAACCATGTCTGATGTGGTTGGCTTGGACGGGGCCTGGGTCAACGATTTTGTGAAACAGGGCGCCATTGCCGATCTGTCAGCGCTGATTGCCGAGGCGAATTATGATGACAGCCAACTGGCCTCACAGATTCAATTAAACGGGGCGACCTATATGATCCCGGTGGTCAATTTTGTCTATCCTGTTTTCATCAATGACGATCTTTTGAGCGCAGCGGAAATTGAATCTGCTCCGTCCAATCGGACCGAATTTGCAGAAGCTGCCAAAGCGTTGACCAGTTCCGAGAATAACGTTTCCGGCTGGGTGCTGCCGTTATCGCTGGAAGCTCCCAACGGGATTCAAAATGATGTGATGTCCTGGGTTTGGGCCTCCGGCAAGAGCATGCTGAAAGATGGCCAACCGGATCTGACCAATGACGATGTGAAGAGCGCGGTTGAATATATTAAGGCGCTTTATGACGACGGTTTGATTGCTCCGGGCGCTTTCACCATGAAGGAGCAGGATAAGGTGGAAGAATTCACCAATGGTCGTGTTGGCATGATGATCGACACCCTGGCGCATATTAACCTGATCCGCGAACGGAATCCCGAAATGAACTTCAGTTTGGCGCCTGTCCCGGCTGCCGATGATTATGAAGGTACGCGCGGTCTGCCTTATGCCTCCTGGGGTATCGGGATTGCTGAAAACAGCGAGCATAAAGCCGAGGCCTGGAAACTGGTTGAATTCCTGATGAGCGAAGAAATTAACTCAGAACTGGCCACCATCGCGAATGCTTTCCCGGGCAACGTCAATTCCGAACCCGATCTGTCGGGCAGCGATCCCTTGTTCACGGATGCGTTTGAAATTTATAAAACGATTTATCCGGCGAACGAATTTGTCGGCCTCCCGGTCGCTGAAGATTTGATGCGGACCTTTGACGAAGAATTCCAGCTTTTGCTGGAAGGTGATCAGACTGTGGACGAAGCGTTGGCAAATGCCCAGGCAGCGTGGGAAAAAGAATTCTGATCGAAAAATATCCGGTTTTCTTGAAAAAGCGCTGATTCAAAGCTGTTGATCAGAAAACCAAAGGAAACTGCTAACTGTCAGCGTCCTGGCAGAAACAATAAATCCGTTGCGGGGGAGGGCTCCTGGTCATTCCCCCGTAATTTTGGAACGTAGCGAATGAATACGGACCGGGATGTATCGTTCCGCTTTATTCCTGAAGAATGAACTAAAGAGATCGTCTGCCTGTGGAATGCTGTTGAAACGGGAAACAAACGCGCATAAAAGAGGAAAGGAGAACAAAACTGGTGTCAATTCTGAAAAGCAGCCCCAATATATTCAGAAAAAGATTGCTCCCTTATTTTTACCTGTCACCGACAATCCTGCTGATGCTGATCCTGATGTTGCTGCCGATTGTGATGGTCATCGGATATTCTTTCATGGATAATGTGATTATGAATAAAGACCCGCAATTTGCAGGGATCGATAATTATCTGGAAATTCTGACCGATAAAAATTTCCATCAAAGTGTGAAAAATACCTTCCTGTTTACGGTCGCGAGCGTTATTTTCCACATGATCATCGGCCTGACCTTTGCAATGCTGCTGAACACCAAACGGATTCATCCTTCGATCCGGTCCTTATTTCGGGTAATTTACGTGCTGCCCTGGGTATTCACAGCGGCAATTATTGCGATTTTGTGGCGATTGTTGTTGAATCCGAATGGAATTATCAATTATTTTCTTGAACAGCTCGGAATAATCAGCCAAAAAATAGAATGGCTGGGTTCCAGGAACACAGCGCTGTATGCATTGATTTTTATCAATATTTGGTCGGGGTATCCCTTTTATATGGTCAGTCTGCTGGCAGGACTGCAAGGAATTTCGGTTGATCTGTATGAAGCGGCCGAAGTTGACGGCGCCAATCCGGTGCAGCGATTTGTTTATATCACAATCCCACAGTTGAAACCGATCATCGTCAGTATGGCTATGCTGGATTGTATCTGGACGATGCAGCAATTCACGCTGGTCTGGATGACGACCGGCGGCGGACCCATTCGAGCGACGGAAATGCTGAGCACGTATACCTATAAATTGGCCTTCAGCAAATATCAATTCTCATTGGCTTCAGCCAGTGCGGTGATTATTCTGCTTTTCTCGATGCTGCTGGCTTTCGTCTACGTGAGAACTCAGAAAGCGAGAGATTAACATGAACTCGAAAAAGGGAAACCGCCGGATTATCAGCACATTTTTTGTGGTTGTTTTGTTGATGATCGGCGCAATATATGCCGGATTCCCGGTGCTTTGGATGCTTTTATCTTCGTTTAAACCAAATACGGAAATATTTGCGTTTCCTCCGAAATTTTTATCGGATAATTTTTCGTTTTCCGCATATAAGTCCATTCTTTCCGACCCGGTCAAGGTGCGGTTCTTCATAAATAGTTATCTGGTCTCATCGGCGGTGACACTGTTCACATTGTTTGTATCCATTTTAGCTGCCTATTGCTTTAGCCGGTTTGATTTTAAACTGAAAAAACCGTTGAATATGCTGATTATCAGTGTTCAGGCTGTTCCGCCGATAACGCTGTTGATCCCCTATTTCGGCCTGATCGTGACGTTGAAACTTTTTAACACCTACTGGGCCCTGATTCTCACCTATATGGTGTTCACGCTTCCTTACGCGATCATTATGCTGACGGGATATTTCAATACGCTGCCTGCCGAGTTGGATGAAGCGGTCATGATTGACGGGGGGAGCCGGTTCCGCGCGCTTTGGAATGTTCTGGTTCCGATTTCAATTCCCGGGCTTATCTCTGTCGGCATGTACACGTTCATGCAAGCCTGGAACGAGTATCTTTTTGCGCTGACCTTGACCAAAACGATCGACATGCGGACCGTTCCGATCGGAATTCAACAACTGATGGGGCAGCATTCTTATGAATGGAATGAGATGATGGCGATGAGCATTTTGGGATGTTTGCCGGTTCTATTGTTGTTTTTATTCTTCCAGCGTTATTTCCTTGAAGGGATGACGGCGGGGTCAGTGAAGAGTTGATTAAAAAATCTATTTATACAAAACAAAAAAGGAAAAAATCTATGTTAATGAATATGAGGGATTTATTGGCGGTCGCGAACAAACATTTTTTTGCTGTACCGGCATTTAATATCAGTGATTATTCAATGTTAAACGGGATTATTGAAGCGTCGGAGGAAAAACAGGCGCCTCTGATTATTGCGATTCATCCGGATGAACTGAGGTTTACCGGCGTTGAAATCGTGGCTGCCATTGCCGCGAAGGCCAATAAAACCGCTCTCCCGATTTGCGTCCATTTGGATCACGGGGGCAATTTTGAGCAGGTCCAGTTAGCGATTCAGAGTGGATTTACCTCGGTGATGATTGACGGCTCTCACCTTCCCTTTGATGAGAACATCGCAATCTGCAAAAAAGTGGTCGAGGCGGCGCATGCCGTAGACATTTCGGTAGAGGGGGAACTGGGGACAATCGGGTCCACCGATTCACAGGCCGAAGCCGGGGCGGAAGAAATCATTTATACCCGACCGGAGGACGCGGTCAAATTCGTCGAAGCGACCGGGATCGATACGCTGGCAATCGCCATCGGGACTTCCCACGGTATCTATCCAAAGGGCATGAAGCCGGAACTGAAGCTTGATCTGTTGAAGGAGATAAAGTCCAAAGTATCCATCCCGCTGGTTTTGCATGGCGGTTCGAATAATCGTGATTCCGAAATCAGTGAATCGGTTAAGCTGGGCATTAATAAGATCAATATTTCAAGTGATATTAAAGCGGCGTATTTCACGAAAATGCGCGAAGTTTTATTGGATGCCAGTTTAAGGGAACCCAACGTGGTCGAACCGCCTTGTATGGATGCGATGAAAACCGTGGCGTATAACAAAATTGAATTATTCAATGCGGTTGGAAAAGCATCTCTCTATTAAAACTGCTTGCATACGTGGACCGCAGGGCGGCATCCGAAAACGCCGTCCTGCGGTGGAAATTCTCTTATACTTTTGACGTTTTAATCGCGCGTGGCAAATCGTGACAGGATGAGAAGATGCAGGGAAAAATCGTATTGGGATTAGGGAATAATATTGATTACGAAATCCGGTGGGATTCGGCGATTTTGGAGACACTAATTCGGAAATATGAAATTAAGGATGAAGAATTATCCTCAAAAATCGAAATTGCCAACGAGCGGGACCTCGTTATTTCCATCCTGAGCTTTTTGCGGGATGAAACGGGTGGAGAGCGCTTTGTCCATGATCCCCGGATCATTGAAGATTTCTCGCAATATTTTTCCAGGCGCATTACACTGGGCGGCACTTCGGTCCGCGCGGCAATCGCGATGGATAAAATCGGGTTTGATTCATGGGCGCATCTGGTGACCATCAATCCGCATGTTCGAAATCTGCTGCCTGAAAGCTGCCGATACATCTGCAGCGCGGATGATGAACAGCTTTACCCGCACCTGATTATCCAATATCACGATGGAACAATTGTTAACGCCAACGATATTTATATTCGGACCGGCAGAGCAAACCGGATCATTTATGTGAATGACCTGGATAATATGCTGATGCGTCTCAGCCCGCAGTTAGGTGATCTTATATCCGAGGCGAGCGTGTTTTTGGTCTCCGGGTTTAATGGTATGCAGGATGAAGCCTTGTTGGAAAGCAGACTGAATGAACTGAATCTGGCAATGGAGAAATTGCCGCTGGATGCACAGGTTTTTTATGAGGATGGCTGTTTCCATCTCAGCGGTTTTAGCGAGTTGGTCCGGCGGAAACTTCTGCGCAGGATTCATATTTACAGCTTGAATGAAGATGAATTTCAGGGGTACATCGGCAGGAAAATCGCACTCCTGGACCCTGAGGCTGTCTTGACAGGGCTGGTGGACCTCCGGAGGCGGATTCCGGTCCCGGTGTTGGTGGTTCATACACGATATTGGGCTTTGGCATATGGCGACAATGCCAGTCGATATCAGAATGCGTTGAAGGGCGGTATTGCCATGGCTGGGACGCGGTTCCGTCTCGGGGATGATTTTTCAATGTTGGATTATCGTGAAACAATGGGTGCTCCATTGCAGGAAACGGGGCGGCAGTTTTCCGAAAAGATTAATGCGCTGGAGGCAGATAACGTGTGTTCCCTTGCCTGCATTCAGGCTGAGGAGAACAACGCCACGACGATTGGGCTGGGGGACGCGTTTGTAGGCGGATTTATTCCACAGCTTGTTTCGCAAGCGAAATGAGTATACGCCAGACTTTTCGTGTATCCGCATAGAGCGGTTTTGGCAAATGATAAAATAGTAACAGTACTATGCATCTTGACGCAGCGGATATGTCTTGCGATTTCAGTCAGGCTTGAAGTCTAAAGAATAATCTGTTGAATTTTATGTTCTAATCAAATTGAGAACGATTTTTGGAAACGAAAAGAAATTTCGGAAAGGCAAAAAGCCTGTTTTCAGGCAAACAGATTTTTATCGTAATAAGTGAGGGGGAAACAAATGGATATTATCCAGTCAAAATCAGTGATAGAGGCTATTAAGGAAAATTATGATCAAATTTTCTCCTCCGAGAAGAAAGTTGCTGATTTCATTTTGAGTTTTCCCGAGTTGGCGGTCAACGCAAACGTGTCCGAGTTGGCTAACTATAGTAATGTCAGTGACGCCACGGTGATTCGCTTCTGCAAACATATCGGTTATCAGGGTTATTATCAAATGCGCATCATCCTTTCCCGTGATTTTGGGCGTAATCAAATTGACCATGGAAGTGAGGTCAATGGGGAAGACGATAGTGTCTATGGCGTTTTTAAAATGTATGCTTCGAATATGCTGAAGATTGGACAGTCTCTGGACCATGGCATCATTTTAAATTGCGCAAACCTGATCAAAAATTGCAGACAGGCACACATTATTGCGGTGGGAAATACCAACCCGTTGTCACAGCACATGGGTTTTCGTCTGGGGCGGTTAGGCGTTAAATGCTCTTACGGGGCGCAGCCGGAATATTTCCTGAATCACATCAATCTTGCGGACACCGGTGATATCGTGGTTGCAATCTCTCAGTCTGGTTGTTCAAAACAGGTCGTTCAGGGAATGGAACTTGCCAAAGAAAAAGGTTTGAAGCGGATCGCGATTACGGCTTATGAGTTTTCACCGGTCAGCCGTCTGGCGGATTATCTCTTGCTTTCCTCGGTAGGCGAGAAATCATTTTCCTATTATAAAAATTATTCGCATTTAAACGAATTTGCTGTGATTGATGCATTGCTTCATTATGTGACGAGTGAAGAAGCAATCAGTGCAAGCAATGCGGAAAAACCTGAAATTATCTTCTCTGAATACAAGTTATAGTATTTCCTGCGTGATATAATCCCCCACATGGATTTCATTAACCGGATCAATCTGGGGTTAGACATCAATGCCGGCATCGGTGCAGCCTTCCTGCTGGCACTGGGTGGTGCGTTGCTGGCTTTCCTGCTGGGGGTCGGTACCATCCGGCGCGGTCAGCGCATCGTCTACTTCAAAAAACGCCAGGCCACCGTTGCCAGCGGCTGGCGTCTGATCCTGACTTCTTTGTTGCTGCTCGGAGCCGCATTTCTTCTCAACACCTTTGGCGAGACCACCATTTACAGCGTATTTCCCCCCTCTCCGACCATCACACTAACCCCCACCATCACATTGACATCCACGATTACCGAGACGCCGACGATTTCTGCGACGCCTACCGTTACAGAGACGCCATCCATCACCAATACGCCGTCTTTCCCTGGCTCGCTGCGTCCGCTCGCAACCAACTCAACCAATCCCGGCGACAGTGTTGTCTTCAGCCCGATCCAGTTCACCCGTCAGCTTGGTGAGGATGGGCTGCCGATTGAAGTTTTCGAGACCTTTGAAAACCCCATTTCGCAGTTGATCGGATTTTTCAGCTTCGATCAGATGATTCCGGATGGCCAATTCTTCTTTGTCTGGTACCGTGTGGATGACTGGACGGAAATTTGCAGTTCGACGCAGTTTCAGGTGGGTAGTACCGGCGGATACAGCTACGGCACTTGTAACCCGGAAGATACAGATGTCTGGCTGCCAGGCGCATATGAGATGCAGATCTTTGCCGGCGAACGCTGGTATACTTCCGGCCGGTTTACAGTCAGCGGCATGCCATTGACCAAAACGCCGACCATTACGCCGACCGCGACCAATACATCGACCATCACTGCAACGCTGGAAGAAACAGCTACGTTAACGAAAGAACCCACTGCGACCGGTACGCCTGAGCCGTCGGTCGTTGATGCGCTTTCTCAGCCGGAATCCGTGGCCGACTCTCCTGAGGCAACCTGGACAGAGGCGCCGGTTGAGGTGG
>CALCQT010000422.1 GCA_937894825.1 uncultured Anaerolineaceae bacterium | reverse complement strand
TCAACCGAAAAGACTCAATCGTTGGATATGCGATAAATAGAATGATGCCCAAAATTGTAGGGAGCAAAAATAAAAACCAAATCAGGCTTGAACGTTTTTCTTTCAGGTTACGGTAGGTAGCTCTTTTTTCCATAAGAATTGTCCTTTTCCGAAAAAATGCCTATTCCGATTTGTACTAAGAAATAATAGCCTTTTGTCACCTTGACAATCAAGGATTATTGATTCAAAGACATTGCATTATGTTGACTCGGTCAAAAACCATGATATCGTTAGGATAAGAAAAGGCTGATTCTATTGGGATGTCACATTGTTATTTGTATCGTCAGGATAGCTATGGACGTGACTGCGGAAAATTCAGATTTCAGACCGGCGGGGATCGGATGGGAAATTGGCGACTCCACCCGGATCGTCCCTTCTTATATTCGGGAGCATTTTCGCATCCATTATGTGACCGGCGGCATGGGCTGGCTGCAAACCAATGACTATACCTATTGTTTGACTGAGGGTGTTGGTTTTATTAAATTCCCCGGCGAGGCTTACACCTATTACCCAAGCCAGGAGAACCCCTGGGAATATTTCTGGATGGGGATCAAAGGGCAGGAAATTGAGGATTTGGTGAGAAAGGCAGGCGTGACGCGAAAAGAGCCAATCTACTACATCACAGCGTCCAAAGAAAAGATCAGGGAATTGCTAACGCAGGTCTGCACAACCCAGATTCTTCCCAGAAATCAAAAAACAAGTTTCGCCAATTTAATCACCTCCTTTTTCTCCCAAATAAAACCCTACGAAAACTCAATAAAAAATCAATCCCACTACATCGAAGACTGCCTCCGCTTGATTCACAATAACTACTCGAAAAAGATGACCGTTCAGGATCTGGCGGACGCGCTGTTCATCAATCGCTCTTATCTTTACAAACTTTTTGTTTCTACGCTGAACAAATCCCCTCAGAAATATATTATTGACTACCGGATCATCAAAGCCTGCGAGATGATCGTATCCACAAAGAGGACCATCACGCAAATTGCGCTCGACGCCGGGTTTGTCGATTTCTCGGATTTTTACCGGCAATTCAAATCGCGAAAGAAAATATCCCCCTCCACCTATCGCTTCCTGCATGGGAAACATCATCACGGTTTTTCAGAAGCGGAAGAAATCATGCAAAACGAACAATATTATTATCCGGAAAGTTCTGATCTATGAAAAAAATCCTCAATCAGACCCTGGTTCTCAAACCCGAGAATTCAAAGACAAATGTTCCGCTTTCTTTTTCGCTTGAGAAAGATTATGAGCGTTTATTCATCCGATACCGGTATTTTCCGAAGAAGGTCGAAGACATGGACCAGGCAAAGCGGGAAATCCTGCAGGCACTTGAGAAATATGTTCCGGAGGAATCCCGCGCCGCCTACAGCGGCTGGAGAGATTACGCCCCGCTGGTCAATCTGGTCACGCTTTCGCTGGATTATGAGAAAGAATATCTGGGCTGCGCGCACCGGCATGCCCCGGAACAGAAGCACATCATTTCCGCCGCCGGCTCTTCGCCCGGCTTTGTCCCGCACCCGGCGGCGGCAGGCAACTGGAAAATTGTGCTGAATGTTCACGCGATTATCGGTAATCCGGTCACCTGCCAAGTGGAGGTCATCGGACTGGAAAAGGGAGAGGCCCCGGATGATTCAATATAAAGCACTCGAAATGCATAGTCATACGCTGCATAGCGACGGGAATTTCACCCCGGAGGAGCTTTGCCGCGCAGCCAAACAGCTTCAGTTGGACGGGATCGCACTGACCGATCACAATACACTATCCGCCCATGCCTATCTGATCAGCCACCCAGAAGCATCCCGCATTCCGGTTGTAACGGGAATCGAATGGACGACCTTTTTCGGACACATGCTTGTGCTAGGAGCCGAGTCGTCCATCGACTGGCGTGACGCCATGCCCGACACGCTAGACCACTATCTGAAAGAAATCAGGGCGGTCAACGGCGTGACAGGTATCGCGCACCCTTTCGAAATCGGCAGCCCTTTATGCACCGGCTGTCACTGGGATTTCGCCGTGCATGATTGGAATCTCATCGACTATATCGAAGTCTGGTCCAAGGCAGCGCCGACGACCCAATTTGACAATATACAGGCATTCGACATGTGGACCCGATTGCTGAATCAAGGGTATAAAATCGCCGCAACCGCCGGCCGTGACTGGCACTGGGAAGGCCCCACACGTTTGCATTCCGCGGCGACATACATCGGCGTGGAAAATGGGGAGGTCAGCACAAGAAGCATCTGTGATGCCATTCGTGCCGGCAGGACGTATGTCACTGCCGGCCCCGTCATTGATTTCCAGATTTCGTCCGGTCAGCAAACCTATGCGATCGGAGATAGCCTGCACTCCGGCAGCTGCCGCGGCCGGATCATTGTTGATCCGACCGTTCGACAAGAAATTTGGGGCGATTTCGGAATTAAGGTCAGGGAAGTCCGCATTGTCGCTAATGGGGATGTCGTCCTCAGCATGCCTGCAGAAGGAACGCAGGAATCAGATTTTGATCTAAAATTGCGTCCCGGATGGGTTCGCGCGGAACTTTATGGGGACGCCCTCGGCGAAACAGAAAAACGGATCGGGTTCACCAGTCCGATCTACGTAGAATAAAGCAGCGGTATGGGTATTTTTTTATTTATAAAACGAACCACCTCGTAGGGGAGCCCATTGCGCTCCTGTTGTGCCGAAGGCGCAATACCGCGTCATATTGTAAAGGAGGGGGAGTATCAAATTTGCATATGATACGAGTGAACATACGGTCGAAACCGTTTGGATAATAAATTTGATACGGAAAGTGCATTTCGGATGAATATGTCCACCAGAGGTGGACCGGGAGCGCATTGCGCTCCCCTATTGTGATGATCGTTGAATGAATATGTTGACTATTGACACCTCAATCAATCGATGATTGAGGTGTCAAACACAAAATCCCCGTTTTACCCCCTTGCCAGTTTGACACGAATCCTGGTCGAGACGAACTCCACGGCCAGCACCAGAACAATCAGACCCGCCAGCAGCGCCCCGACCTGACTCCAACGGTAGGAGTTCATGGCAAAGATCAGCGGCGCCCCGATCCCGCCGGCGCCGACAATGCCGAGCACGGTGGCGTCACGCAGGTTCATATCGAAACGATAGATGATGGTGGACATAAAATCCGGAAAAAGCTGTGGGATGATCCCGTAACGGATTTTCTGAAAAAAGCCGCAACCGCAGGCATCCAGCGATTCCAGGATTTTCATATCCAAATCTTCGATCGCTTCAATATACATTTTCGATACCATTCCAATGGAGCACAGCGACATGGTCAGAAGCCCGGTAAATGGCCCCGGCCCCGTCACCCGGATAAACATCAGCCCATAAATCAACGGTGGAACGGTGCGGATCGCCATGATGATCGTCCGCCCGATCAGGCTGAGCGGCAGCGGAACGATATTGGTCGCCGAAATAAACGCAAACGGCACCGCCAGAATGGCGCCGACGATCGTGCCCAGAAAAGCGATGCAGACCGTCTCCAGCAGCAGATAGCCCACACCGGAAGTCGTCAGATTAAACAACAGTGTTCTATCCGGATTAAAAATCCCTCTCAAAATCCTGCCGGCAATTTCCAGCCCGCTTTCAGTGATCTTCCCGCCTTGAATAGACGCGCCCGACCAGGCAATCAGCGCGGCGCAGATCAACGCCACCAGCAGTTTCCAGCCCCAATTGCGGGGTTCTTGTTCATAAGCTTTCTGAATTCGTTCATTCATATCGCGCGGCTCCTAAGTCAATTTCGTCCTGAGGTAATGGCTGAGTCCTTCAACCAGGACAACCGTCAGGAACAGAGCAATCAGGATCATGCCAACGCTGCTGTATTCCCGCCAGCCAATTTTTTCATTCAGGAGAACGCCCAGACCGCCTGCGCCAACATATCCCAAAATGGAAGCATAACGCACATTGCCCTCAAAACAGAACAGACAGGTCGAGAGGTATGTTGGCATTACCTGAGGCAGGATGGCTGTCAAAAAACTGCGCAGTTTCCCGGCGCCCATCGCCTCCATCGCTTCGTAAGCGCCCATATCGACCGTTTCGATCAGCTCATACAACTGTTTCCCGACATAGGCAAAGGTGAAAACCGCGATCGCGAATGTTCCGGCCAGGGTGCCAAAACCAAATACATAAGTCGCTACCAGCGCGGACACCAGCGTCGGCAGCGTCCGGACGACGCTCAGAAAAAGCCGCACTGAAAATAAAACCAGCCGGTTTTTGATGATATTGCTTGAGGCTGCAATCGAGAAAGGAACCACCAACAGAGACCCGACCGCGGAACCCAGCAGCGACATTTTGATTGTATCCAGCAACGGGGACCAAATGCGGTCCAGGTAGCTCCATTTGGGCGGAAACATCTGTCCGATAATGACAAAAAACTGATATCCGCGTTCCAGAATGATTGCCAGATTAAAGCCGGTGATTTTCGCGGAGAGAATCATTGCAGCCGCCAACAGGAGCAAGATCAGCGGCGTCTTTGAGCGTGGTTCGGTAATTTCTTTCCCGTTATCCAGGATCATTTTCCGCGCTGGGAATAATTTCGCCGTCAGGTTCATTCGACCAGCTCCGTCTCGCCTCTGTAAATAGCGTCCAGTACATCCTGCGTCACATCGGCGACTTTGCCGTCATAAACGATCCTGCCTTCGCGGATGCCAATGATGCGTTCAGCATAGCCCAGCGCCAATTCGACATGATGAATATTCATAATGATCGAAATATCCAAATCCTGATTGATACGTTGAAAATCATCCATAACGCGTTTCGCCGTCACCGGATCCAGCGCCGCCACCGGTTCATCCGCCAGGATGATGCGCGGATTCTGCGCCAGTGTGCGGGCCAGCGCAACCCGCTGCTGCTGCCCGCCGGAGAGCTGGTCGGCACGGACAAAAGCCTTCTCCAGAATGCCCACTTTATCCAGCGCTTCAAGCGCCTCGAGTTTCTCCGCTCTGGTAAAAATTCCGAACAGGACACGCAGAAACGGCATGTCCGGCACTTTGGCGGCCAGCACATTCCGAATGACGGTCGTCCGCGTCACCAGATTGAAAGACTGGAAAATCATGCCGATGTTCCGGCGGAACCGCCGCAGTTGTTTTCCCTTCAGGGTGTTCACTTCCGTCCCGTCCACAGTCAACCGTCCCGCGGTTGTGTCGATCATCCGGTTGATGGTGCGGATCAGGGTGGATTTCCCTGCCCCGGAGAGGCCAATGACGGCGACGAACTCACCCTGGTCAATCCGCAAGGTGACGTCATCCAGCCCTTTCACGCCATTGGGATAAATCTTGGAAACGTGGTCAAATTCAATCATATTTTAATAAATCCTTCGCGGTATCCGGCCGGATTCAAATATTGACTCAGAGCGTCGAAAGCCAAACTCGACGAACACCTCTGCAGGGGCGATCATCCCCGCCAGGGTGCTTCGCGATGATCGCCCGGTTCGCGGTCGCGAAGCGCGACGCGAACTACTACGGCATTCGCAAATATGAAACCCGCCATTCTAAACATTATCGTGCAATATGTCTGCCTGCGGCAGACCGGGCGATCGCTGATCGCCCCTACAGGAGTCACTCATACAAAAAAGGGCAGGGAAATGGATCCCTGCCCCAATTCAATCTTTGAATCCTGCTTGATATTCAGCAGTTGAACTGCTTATTTCGAGCTCAGTTCCTGAACCAGTTCCTGCGCCTTGCGTTCGTTGTCATAATCAGAGGCCTTCGCAGGCAGGTAACCGTTATGGCTGTAGATGGCGATAACCGCTTTTCCTTCTTCGGTGTTTCCGATATTAATGAAAGCATCGGTAACGGCCTGTTTGAATTCATCGGTCATGATTTTTGAGGTTTTGCTGACGCTGATGGTGTCATTGTAAATGGCCGGGGTGACGCCGATCACATTGGTTTCTTCCCAGATGGAAGCGGTGCGGCCAAATTCGGTGGTCCATTTTTCGACATTGTCTCTGCGGACATCGGCATAGCCAACCAGCACGTCAACCTGTCCGGCAGCCAGTCGAGCCATGGCGCTGCCGTAGGAATCGGACTGTACCGCGTGGGCCAGGTCGGTAATACCCTTTCCATAATGGTTCTGCAGCCAGATGGTCGGGTAGATGTATCCGGCAGGTGAAGAAGTACCCATAACGCTCCAGTTGGCGCTGTCCAGATCTTCCCAGGTCAGTTCTTCGCCGTTGTTCACTTTCGCGCTCAGTTCCTGGCCTTTTTCGGACGGGCCGGCAATGATCAGCGCGCGATAGGAAACGGCCTGTTTGTCAGACTGTTCGGTCGGCAGACCATCGTTCCAGTCAATCGCGTTGTCGGAATCCTTGCTCAAACCGGCGCGGGTGGCGGTCAGAATAACATCGGCGCCATCGTCATACAGCACATAGGTGCCAGCCGGGATCAGACCGATGTCGGCGGTACCGGCGGAAAGCGCTTCGCCAACCGCTTCATAGTTCGTTCCGACAGTGATGTCGACTTCGCCGATTTCATAACCGGCTTTTGCCAGTTCGGCCGTCAACAGTTCTTTTAAAGGAGCGGTCGTGGTGATGATTTCTTCCGGATCGCGGGAAGGAACAAAGGCAACGGTCAGTTTTTCAATTTTGGTGGCTTCGCTCTGGGCCTGAACGCCAGCGAAACCGGCCAAGAGGAATGAAACGACCAGCAAGCAAGCCGACACTACATACAGAATACGATTTTTCATTGATTTTCTCCCATTTATTGCAAATATCATTCGATAAGTCCTGCAATTTCTCATGTACAAGCACGAATCATAGTGGAGAAATGTAAAGTTCCGTGTCGCAGAAGGGTAAAATTATCATGAAATTTCTCGTAACACACGGGATTCTGAATGGTTTTCGATCCAATTTGATTTGGCATTTCGAATTTTAAAGGAACCGTTTCAAAATTTTCACCCGGTCCTTATAGGGCGGGAACAATAATGAAAGGTGTACCGACGTGGAAGCATTCATGACAGATTTCTGGTGAGAGAATGCCGTGAAACTGGCCTTGCCGTGATAAGCTCCCGTCCCGGAGGCGCCAACGCCGCCGAAAGGAAGATGTTCATTCGCGGAATGGAGGAGGGTATCGTTGATCATCCCGCCGCCGAAAGCATACTGGTTCATCATGCGATTTTGGGTCTGTTTATCCTCCGTAAAAACATAAAATGCCAACGGGTTCGGATAACGCTTCAGAACCGCGTCCAATTCCGCCTCATCATGAAATACCAGAATTGGCAGCAACGGCCCAAAAATCTCGTCCTTCATCAACGAGCTTTCGCAA
>CALCQT010000421.1 GCA_937894825.1 uncultured Anaerolineaceae bacterium | reverse complement strand
TTTTATGGAGGGAGCGCCTGTGGATGGGCGCTCTCTTTTCGTCCGAATGGTTTTTGGGGAATTTCCGGTTTTACAAGCGAATTAAATCCATGTATGATTAACCTAATGCAGAAATAACAGCAAAAGCAAGGAATCTTATGGGAACAGAACGGCAAGTGAGTCTGGAAACATGGAAGGCGCTCCGGCGGGCGGAGAAAAATGTCTTTTCGCTGGTTTCGGAGGATAAGCCGGCAATCATCATTTGCGCCTGGCCGGGGAAAGCAGCCGCTGAGGCATTAGCGCTTTATTCAACGCTGGAATCAGCACTGGAACGGAATCAGGTGCGCGCCCGCGTTGAGGTGATGCGCATTGAAGGCAGCCGGCTGAATGGGCTGGAACCGCTGGTGATGATGCTGCCTGCAAAGGTGACCTACATCAAAGTCGGGCAGGATGACGTTGATGAAATTGTCCGCACCGGCTTGCGGGATGGTAAATTGCTGCGCCGTTTGCTGCCAAAAGCCGACGAACGGGAGCAATCCAGGCGGATCACGTTGGATGAACTGCAGGCGCTGGCGTTGGAATATGAACTGGCCTCTCCGAGCGGATCGCCGGAAGCGGCAATGCCGGAAACCGGAGAGCAGACTGCGGCCGATGAAAAAGAACAACCCGCTTCCGACGCGAAACCGGTTGTAAGAAACGACTCCAACATGCCGGAAGAAGCCGAATTTTTGACGGTTTCCGACCTGTTTTCAAAGTATTCAGAATCGGAGTCCGCCGAAATAGCGTCGGGTCCTGAGTCCGTGGCGCCGGCTGAACTGAATGAAATTGAATCAGAACCGTTACCCATTTCAGAGGCACAATTGATTGGGACAGAGGCGGGTTCAGAACCGGAACCCGCCGAAACGGTGTCTGACTCTGAGTCCGTGGTGAAAGCTGCGTCGGATGATGCAGCATATGAATCCGCTTCCGCGGGTTTTGAATCCGGCGAAAGACTGCGTGAACCTGAACCTGAAGCTGCTGCGGATGATTACCCGGAGCACACGGGGGATGCTGTAGCTTTCACTCCGGAAGTATCGGCGGCACCGCAAACCGAAACCGACGATGAAGCCGTCCGGAAGGGAAAGACTTGGTGCCGGACGCAACTGCGAAAAATCTCAGCCGAGTTCTTTTTTCTGTTGTTTCTGACTTTGCTGGTCCTGACGCTGCTGGGGAAAAAAATCCCGATACTTCCGAATAATTTTTTCTCGTTGATTGACCCGTATCAGGCCTTGATGACGCTGCTGGCCAAGCATGAACCGGTGACGCGCTATTGGCCGTCCCTGATTACCATTGGTCTGACGGTGGCGTTTGGGCGGGTCTGGTGCGGTTGGATCTGTCCGCTGGGGACGATTCTGGGTGGTTACGGTCCGAGCGGCCGTCCGAAAGGCGGGAAAAACTGGCGCCGTCTCAAAACTATTTTGTTGTTTGTTCTGGGAATTTTCGCCTTTCTGGGCAGCCTGGCCTTTGTCTGGCTGGATCCGGTTGCCATGCTGATTCAACCGGTGTTGCTGCTGTTTAAGCCGGCTTCGGAATTTATTTCGCAGGGGACCCTGGATGCCTTCCGCTTTGTGGGCCGCCTGTGGTGGCTTTCCGCACTGCCGGCAGGCGTCGCCATTCTGTTGAATTTTTTCGAAAAGCAGTTTTGGTGCCGTTACCTTTGCCCGTCCGGTGCGCTGCAGGGGTTGCTGTCCAAATTTTCGTTTCGCAAACGGCATGTGGATCAGACAACCTGTGTGGCGTGTGACGCGTGTACCCGGGCTTGCCCGGTCGGTGCGATTGACCGGGACGACGAATTTCGTTCGGATCCGGGAGAATGTACCATGTGTTTGGAATGCGCCCATGTCTGCCCGGCCGGAGCGATCGCTTTCCAGGGTGAAGAAGTCTTTCAGGCCGGTAATGAATTTGATCCCGGACGGCGTGAGTTTTTCGGCACGGCCGCGCTGATCGGAGCGGTTTTTGGTTTGAGCGCACTGCAAAGACAGGTTGTCGCGACGCCGGAGAAGAATCCGCTGCGTCCGCCGGGCAGCGTGCGCGCCGGGGAGACGCTGCCGGAAACATTCCTGCAATCCTGCATCCGGTGCAGCCAATGCGTGCTGGCTTGTCCGCGTGATATTTTGAAACCTGCGATTTTGGAGAGTGGTTTAAGTGGGATCGGAACGCCGGTGGTTGAATTCGGAAACGGTTATTGTGCGCCGGATTGCAATCGTTGCAGCCAGGTTTGTCCGAGCGGAGCGATTCCGACTTTTTCGATTGCGGAGAAATCCGCCGCGAAAATCGGCGTGGCGCATGTTTATTATCCGGAATGCACCCGCTGCGGACGCTGCGTGGAGGCCTGCCCCTATCAGGCCTTTGAGGAGGTGCGGGTGGAAGGGCGGATTTATCCGCAGGCCCAGCCGGAGCGCTGCAATGGCTGCGGGATCTGTCTGGTGGTGTGTCCGGTTTTTGACCGCGGCGCGATCCAGGTCTATCCACCGACGGAGGTCCCGGATGACGGTGCGTTTGCTGTGACAAAGGTTTCATGATAAGAACAAAAAAAGCGCTATCGTTGATTGTTTCCGCAGACAAGTCAAACCCGCGGGGTGTTGATCTTGTTATTAAAATGGCGCAATTATGATAAAATAACGCTATAGGATAAGCCATTATATTAGGAAAGGAGGCCGTGCGAAATGATTACCATTCGACCTGTTTCAGATTTGCGGAATAAATTTACAGAAATTGAGGACACAGTAAAGAAGGGTGAACCTGTTTATCTCACTAAGAACGGCTATGGCACTATGGTTGTGCTCAGTTTGGAGCAATACGCCGCGCTGACAGATGAAATCGAATCGAAGCTGGATGAAGCGGATAAAGCTGCGGCAGCGGATGGAACCCGTTATACGGAGGACGAGGTCTTCAGTAGTGTGAGGAAACGGATCCATGAAGGAAAAACGTTATAAATTGCGGTTTCTCCCTTTATTTGAGGACGATTTGAATGGCATCGTGGGCTATATATCGCGGAACGTTTGAAAAATCCAATGGCGGCGGGCAAGCTTGTGGACGATGTACAGGAATCCATTCGGAACCGACTCCCCAGTGCTGAAGCGTTTGAGCAATACCATTCCGCAAAAGAGCGTCAATATCCTTATTATCGCATTTATGTCCGCAATTACATCATTTTCTATGTAGTGATTGATGACGTTATGGAAGTTCGCAGAATTGTTTACAGCAGGCGTAATATATCAAAAGAAATCTAAAACAAAATATAACGAACACAAGCGAACGCGGCGAATGCAGCCTTTCGGGGCTGCTTTTTTTGATAAAAAAAGTTGTGTTACCCATTCGCGGATAACACAACCATATTTGATTTTTACGATTCTTAGACTTTTTGCGCCGGTAAGGCGAAAGCTGCGCTACAGTTTGCTGACTTTCGCGTTAACCTGATCGGCAAGGTCGTTCAGAATTGCACTGAATTGTTTGGCCGCGGTGAGCGACGGGAAATCAATCTTGACACTGATCGAAGTCCCTTTGGATGTCGACGAAGTGCTTTGACTGGTCGTGGCGCTCGATGAAGACGTTCGGCTTTCCGCCAGCGGCTCATCCAGCAGCAGATAGAAAGAAGTCATTCGTTTGGCGGTGGCTTCCGCGGCGCCGGTTTTTTTCTTGAACCAGGCGGTAATTTTGTTCTGGGCGGTCTTGGTGGAACTGTCCATTTCCCGCACAGCGGCCGGATAGACGTCCTTCTTGATTCGCTGACAAACCTGTTCATATTTGCTGTCGCTTGCCCAGGCTTCAACCCGGTCGGTCGTTTTTCCGGTCGTACTGATGAAGCCGATTTGCTTCAGTACCGGCAGAACATTCTTCTCGGCGGTCGCCTGGGTAATATCCAATGCGTCCGCAATCCATTTTTTTGTGATGGTTGCCGGGACATTCTTTTTAAAGCGGGTGCGGAGCCCCCACCAGTTTGCAGCGGACAGAACGGGGAAACTGTCGCTCCCCCCCACGCCGAGATTTCCGCTGACACTTTCGACAATATCATTGATATCCAGTCCGCTTCCGGACAACAGGGAACCGGCCAGATCTGTAATCAAATCACCTTTCGGATTTTGTGCCATAATTTTTCCTCACTTTCTGAAGATAAATTCAATCCATTTTTGAATAATTATTATACTAAGATTTGATCAGGTGTCAAAAATTAAGATTCCTGAATTCTTAAATTTGCGGTAATCACAGGAATCCCGGGATGATATACTTGAAGTGATCTATAGAATCCGGACGGTAAAAATGGCAAAAATTGCGGCGATGCTGCCGGCGTTTAATGAAGAAAAACATATTGGCGGAGTCCTGGCTGAGCTGAAACAGTATGTCTCGCCAATCATTGTGGTTGACGACGGATCCACGGACCGGACGAAGGAAATTGCGGAAGCGCATGGCGCGATTGTGCTTTCACGCGGTTATAACATGGGTTACGGTCAAACCGTGAAAGACGGGCTTTCGTGGGCCCTGGAGAACGGTTTTGACGCTGTGATTACGCTTGACGCGGACGGACAGCATTTGCCTTCTGAAGCGGACCGGTTGATCCGGAAATTTGAAACGGAAGGACAGCATCTGATCATTGGCGCCCGGGATTACAAAAAAATTCCGCTGCGGAGAAGGATTCCGAATGCGCTTGGAAAATTGATGCTGCGGATTGCGATCGGGCATTCACTGCCGGACAACCAATCCGGTTACCGGCTGCTGGATAAGGAATTGATCCCGCTGGTTCTGAACTCAAAGGAAAAGGGATTTAACTTCGCCGTCGACACCATCATCCTCTGTCTCGCGAACGATTGGGAAATTGGCTGGGTGCCGATTTCGACCATTTATCTGGATGAGCAGAGTCATCAGAATACCTGGTACCAGATCACCGGTTTCACCCGAATGTGCATTTATGCGCACCGGCTTTTGAAGAAAACAAAACGGGATTCCGAAAATCAGGGTTGAATTTATCGGATTTAATAAGCGGTCGGGATTTACATTCCCGACCGCTTATTAAATCCGATACTCATCCTCAGCGCAGCAGGCGCATCGAATTGACCACCGCCAGCAGCATCACGCCGACATCGGCGAAGACGGCCTCCCACATGCCGGTCATCCCCAGCGCACCGAGCACCAGCACAACGCCTTTAACGCCGAGCGAGAATATGATGTTCTGCCGGACGATACGGTTCGTTTTGCGGGCGATCTCAATGGCCGCGTCCGAGCCGAGCCCGCCCATGGCAATGCCGACATCCGCCCGCGCCAGCACCGGCGCGTCATTGATGCCGTCCCCGACGAAGGCCAACGCTTTGCCGTTTTTCTTCCCGGCCATCAACGCTTCGACCTGTTCCACCTTCTGTTCCGGCAGTAAATTCGTGACAACCCGATCCATGCCGAGCGTCTGGCCAACCGCCTTGCCGATCACTTCATTGTCACCGGTCAGCATGACCACCTGGCGGATGCCCTCGTTTTTCAGATTGCGGATCGCCTGTTGGCTGTCATTTTTAATCCGGTCCGCGATCAGGATCGATCCGGCGTAGACATGATCAGCCGCGACATGGATCTGCGTCCCGAGCGGGTTCCCTTCCGGTACCGTCACGCCATGCTGCTGCAGGAACGGCCCGTTCCCCGCCAGCACTTTTTTCCCATCAATGAGCGCTTCAATGCCGTGACCCGAGACCTCTTTCACTTCGCCGATCCGACGCTGATCAATCGTTTTGCCGTAAGCGGTCAGGATCGAGCGGGCGATGGGGTGCGTGGAATGCGCCTCGGCATGCGCCGCCAGCTCCAGGAGGGTTTCCTCAGAAAAGCCTGCTTGCGCGCTTATTTCGTTGACGCTGAAAATTCCTTCCGTCAAAGTGCCGGTTTTGTCAAAAACGACGGTGTCCAGATGGTTGAGCACTTCGAGGTAGTTGGAGCCTTTGACCAGAATACCGTTTTTGGAAGCCTTGCTGATGCCACCCAGAAAACCCAGCGGAATGGAGAGAACCAGCGCACAGGGACAGGAGACGACCAGAAAAACCAGCCCACGGTTCAGCCATTCGCTCCAGCCGGTGAAATTGTTGAACAGCGGCGGCAAAACGCTGATCAGGACCGCCAGCCCGACCACGATGGGAGTGTAGACCTTCGAGAATTTGGTGATGAACCGTTCGGTGGGCGCCTTTTTATCCGCCGCATTCCGTACCAGATCCAGAATTCGGGAGACGGTTGAATCTCCAAATGTTTTGTTCACCTGCACAGTCAGCAGCCCGGACTGATTGATTGTGCCGGACAGGAGGGTGTCACCCGTTTTCACCGCTCGCGGCAGCGATTCGCCCGTCAGCGCGGAGGTGTCGATCATGGAAGCGCCGGAGAGGATCACGCCGTCCAACGGCACCCGCTCGCCGGGTTTTACGATGATTTGCTGCCCGATCTGAACGGTGGACGGATCCACTTTTGTGATGGTATCCGCTGTTTTCAGGTTCGCATAGTCCGGTCGGATATCCAACAGTGCTTTGATCGATTTTTTGGAGTGCTCGACCGCCAGCGACTGGAAGAATTCTCCGGTCTGATAAAAGAGCATGACGGCGGCCGCTTCGGGGTATTCCCGGATGAAGACTGCGCCGATGGTGGCGATCGACATCAGGAAGTTTTCTTCGAAATATTCCCCCCGCAGGATGTTTTTGAAGGCTAATATCAGAACATCGTACCCGATGATCAACCAGGCGGCCAGGTAAAGGACGTCCCCGAGAAATCCGCGTTCTTTCAGCAGAAAACCGCCCAGCAGCAGGAGCGCAGACAGGATCAGCCGGGAAATCAACCAGGTGCGTTCGTTCCGTTTGCCTTTTTCTTCAATAGCTGCACTCTCTTTCATTCCCGCGGCCAGGATTTCCGAGACGGTCACGTCCGGCTCTATTGAACGAACGATTTCGTCGATTTCGCGGGCGATGCGGTCTTCATCCGTCTCGTGGCTCGAAAGAAATTCGACCTCCAGCAGGAATTTGGTTAACCTTATCCTCGATTTTCGCTGCGCAGTTGGCGCAATCAAGACCGGCCAGGCGGTATTGTTTCTGCATAATAGTCAGATTCTCGTTATTCATAGATATGTTCCATTCCTTTTTCGAAGATCACTTTGACATGTTCATCTGCCAGGGCGTAAAAAACTACTTTGCCTTCTCTGCGCGGCCGGACAAGATTCGCCTGGCGCAGGATGCGGAGTTGGTGGGAGACGGCTGACTTCGTCAGGTTGAGCAGGACGGCGATATCGCAGACGCACATTTCGTGAATATCCAGCGCCGAGAGGATGCGGACTCTTGTGCTGTCGCCAAAAATTGAAAACAGGTCTGCCAGGTCAAAAAAAGTGGATTCGTCCGGCATCTCTTTCTGTACCAGATTCACGATATCTTCATGAACGACGTTGCAATCGGTGATGCTTTTTTCTAATGCCATTCGTTGCTCCTTGTTGCAGTTGCGACTTATTCTTATTAACAGTTGAGCAACTGTTCAACTGTTGAAATTATTATATTCGGATTTGAAGATCTGTCAATAAGAAAATGGCTGTCGAAAAACGGTATCGTTCATCAATAATACCAAATCCCTTCGAAAGCTGTTAAAATAGGAAAACACGGATTAAAAAAAGCAAATTTACGCTCTTCTTTCTTAGAATTCCCTGAGAGAAAAGGATTATGCCATCTTATGAGTAATGAATCTAAAATAAACGGAAATATTTACATATCCCACAGGGCGATCTCGACCATTGCGTACTATGCTGCGCTGGAGTCTTATGGATTGGTCGGGTTGGCCCCCAAGAACAAAGCAGCCGGATTGGCGAACGTGATCATCAAAGATCCGACTTTAGGTGTGAATATCCAATATGACGGGGCGACGGTGTCCATTGACCTGTATATTGTGGTCGAATATGGTACCCGAATCACCTCTGTCGCTTCCAGTGTGGCGGACAATGTCTCTTATCAAATTGAGAGCCAGACCGGGTTAACGGTGAAAAGCGTTAATGTCCATGTCCGCGGTCTGCGGGTCAGCAACCCTGTCTGAGCGGAAAGCAATTTGAAATAGGAGTCGAAAAGAAGACACATGGACTTAGAAAAAAACAATACAAACGCGCAAAAAGCGGAAGAACTGACTGTTTTCAGCGGCCAGCAAGTGAAATCACTGGTTGAGGCCGGCACGCTATGGCTAAAAACGAATCAGCAGATTGTGAATGCCCTGAATGTATTCCCGGTGCCGGATGGGGATACCGGATCGAATATGCTGCTGACGATGCAAGCCGGGTGGCATGAGATCGCTTCCTCTCAGGAAGAGAATGCCGGCGTGCTGCTGCGCGCTGTGGCGCAGGGCGCTTTGATGGGCGCGCGCGGAAACAGCGGCGTGATTCTGTCCCAGTTCTGGCGCGGGTTTTCACGGGCGCTGGATGAACAGCTTGTGATGGATATGGCGGCTTTTTCACGCGCGTTGAACGAAGCCAAGGTGACCGCATATAAAGGCGTGGTTCGTCCGGTCGAAGGGACCATCCTGACGGTTTTGAAAGATACCGCCGCCGCGGTTGAGGGTGCGCTGCCGAGTTGCGCCAATTTCCGCGATTTGCTGGGCGTGACGGTGACGGCGGCCAACGAATCATTGGATCGCACACCGGATCTGTTGCCGGTTTTGAAGCAAGCCGGTGTGGTTGACTCAGGCGGAAAAGGCCTTTTTTACATTTTTGAAGGGTTTCTGCGCTGGCTGAACCATGAACCCCTGGATGAGAACCCCGATATGATCGAAATTGTGCCTCTAGACCTGATGAACGAAGACGAAGAGACGATTGAGCCCGGGCAGGATTATGAGGTCGTCGTCGATTTTACGCCTAAAAATGAGCTGGTTTTATCTTCGTTTTATGATCGCCTTTCCGATTTCGGCACGTCCATTCAGGTCGGTGAGGGCGATGGCATGTACCGTATGCACATTCATGTCCCGACCGAAAATCTGTATGCACCGATCAATTACATCATGAGTCTTGGGACGATGTTTAAGGTTGCGGTTGAGAACCTGATCGCTCAGATGGAAGAGATCCGCAAAAAACGGCAGTCTGAGTACACCTTGGCGCCGGTTGAAGAAGGGCAGATTGCGGTTGTGGCGGTTTCCCCGGGGGACGGTATCTCCAAGATTTTTGCCAGCCTGGGCGTAGCTTCCATTATTAAGGGCGGCCAGACGATGAACCCCAGCACAGAAGAAATCTTGAATGCCGTGAACAAACTTCCCACGGATAAAGTGATCATTCTGCCGAATAATAAAAATATTATTCTGGCGGCGAATAACGCCATTACGCAGACGGAGAAACAAGTGGCTGTGATCCGAAGCAAAAACGTTCCGCAGGGGATCAGTTCGCTGCTGCGTCTGGATCCTGAAGGCGACTTTGAAAAAACAGTTGAGAGCATGAATGCCGCTTTGCTGGATGTTGAATCCGGCGAGATCACGATTGCAACCCGGACGGTTGAATTGAACGGTGTCCAGGTGAACGAAGGTCAGATCATTGTGATCCATAACGGCGATCTGGTTCTGGCCAGAGATACCGTTCAGGAAGCGTTGTTTGCTTTCCTGGAAGAGTCGAAGACGGAAGATTACGAGCGGATCACCATATTCTACGGGAATAATATCGAAGAGGCTGAAGCACGCCGGATGGTGGATCTTGTTCAGGAGAAGTACCCGGACCATGAAGTGGAGTGCCATTACGGCGGTCAGCCGCATTACTACTTTATTATTGCGATTGAATAGAAGGCGATTTGGGTGGTAAAGGTAGAAATTCGTGAGGACGCCATGCATCCTCACGAATTTCTACTTTTGGAATCCGGAGCAATTTTCATTTTTTTGCAGCAGACGAAACAGAAACCAGAAATACGATAAAATAGGACTATGTTGTCGCCAATAGAAAAATTACGAAGATTTATACAATTGGAAAGCAGCCGCGGCTATGACAACCGGGCGGTTGTCGGTGGATTGAAAAAATTCCAACCGGTTTGGCAAAAAGAAGCATCCGGGAGCGGTGTGGATGGCGCCATGATTGAAACGGTAAACGCGTTTTTGGATGGATATGAGTCGCTGGATATTGAGGGACGAAAGCAATCGTCCAAAACGCTGCTGGGAAAAATCCCGGCGGGGCATGACCGGTCTAAGCAGAAAACGGATCGGAAAACGCCGCTTTCTCCTCCTGACCCGAACCGGAAACCCGGACGGAAAAACCAATCTGATCCAAGTCAGCGTGAACCGCGTGCCTTCTCCGGACGGCGGGATGCACAGGTAATTGAGCGGGTGGAGCGACCGGCAGCTGCGGTTGAATCGCCGGCGCCCACGCCTGACAGTGAGCCTTGGGTCCAGGAAGCGGCGCCGGTTGTGAAAAAAACGGAACCGGAAGATAACGGCGATCTTTGCGCCCGGGAACGCAGGAATCTGCGGAAACGTGCTTTTTCGCCGGATGATCCCTCGGTAGACAGTCCGGTTACCCGAATCCCGGGAATCGGACCCCAGAATGCCAACGCGCTTTCCAAACAAAATGTGCATTCGGTTCGGGATTTGCTATATTATTTTCCGCGCCGTTATGATGATTATTCATTGTTTAAGATGATTAACAAGGTCCTCCCCGGTGAAACGGTCACGATTATCGGTATTCCTTATTCCGTTGAGAATCAAACACGGGGGAAATATCAGATCACCGAGGCTGTGATTGGGGATGGAACCGGTTATCTTCGGGTTACCTGGTTTAACCAGCCCTGGCTGATCCATCAGATTCATCTGAATCAGGCTATCGTACTATCCGGTAAGGTGGATACCTACCTGGGCCGCCCGGTGATGAGTAACCCGGAGTGGGAGCCGGGCGATCAGGATAATTTAAATACCAACCGGATTGTTCCGGTGTATTCGGTGAACGCAAATCTGAAGCAGAATTTTCTTCGCAGGATGATCTATAACACGGTCCGTCACTGGTCGGATCTGGTGCCTGAGTTTCTGCCGGATTCTGTGCTGGAATCTGTTGATCTGCTGCCTTTGACGCGGGCGATTGAACAAATTCATTTTCCGTCTTCTCATGCTTTGCTGCGGGAAGCGCAAAAGCGGCTGGCCTTTGACGAGTATTTCCTGCTGCAGCTCAGTGTTTTGACCCAAAAACGCCGTTGGACCACTGTCTCGGCCAACCGGTTTGAAATTCAGGATGTGCAGCTTGAAACCTGGATGGATAATCTGCCTTACCGGCTGACGAATGCTCAACTGAAAGCGGTCAGTGATATCCGCGCTGATCTGCGCTCGGGTTCTCCGATGAACCGGCTGGTACAGGGGGATGTGGGTTCCGGTAAGACGATTGTGGCCAGCCTGGCCGTGACCCTGGTTGCCAATGCCGACGGACAGTCCGTCATCATGGCGCCGACCGGCATTCTGGCGGAGCAGCATTACAGAAACTATCTGGCTTTCCTGGAGCGGATCCGGGCGGTTGATCCGGAAATTCCGGTTAGACCGGAACGGACGGCTCTGCTGGTCGGCAGTACGCCGGAAGCCCAAAAGCGTGAGATTCGGGAAAAGCTGCAGAGCGGCGAAATTCTGGTTGTGATCGGCACGCATGCCCTGATTGAAGAGACGGTTCAATTCCGCAATCTGGAGTTTGTCGTCATTGATGAGCAGCATCGTTTCGGCGTTGAACAGCGCGCCACGCTACGCGCGAAAGGGGAGAGTCCGCATCTGTTGATCATGACCGCTACCCCGATACCGCGTTCGCTGGCGCTGACCATTTATGGCGATCTGGATCTGACGGTCATTGACGAGATGCCGCCCGGACGGGTGCCGGTTGAGACTTATCTTCTGTTGCCTGTCAATCGGGAAGGGGTTTATAACCGCATCCGAAAGGAAGTAAAGACGGGACATCAGGCTTTTATTATTTACCCGTTGGTTGAAAGTGCTGAGGCGACGGAAGAGAATAACGGATCTGAATCGGATAGCAAATCCGCCGTAGAAGCATATCAGAAGCTGCAGGAAGTGATTTTCCCGGACCTGCGCGTCATGCTGCTGCACGGACGCATGAAAGGCGAGGAGAAGGACGCCATTCTGGAAGCGTTTAAAAATGGCGACGGTGATATTCTGGTTTCGACGTCGGTCATCGAAGTAGGCGTGGATGTTCCGAACGCGACGATCATGCTGATCGAAGGCGCGGACCGGTTCGGCCTGGCGCAGCTGCACCAGTTCCGCGGGCGGGTCGGACGTGGAACGGCCGCTTCCACCTGTATTTTGATCCCGGAACGCGACACCGGGGAGGAAAATGAACGCCTGAAGGCGATGACTGAGACGAACGACGGTTTTGCGCTGGCGGAAAAAGACCTCAATCTGCGCGGACCGGGGGATTTCCTCGGCAGCCGGCAGTCGGGATATCTGGACTTTTCGCTGGCCTCGTTGCTGGATATCCGGATGATCGAAAAAGCCCGCAACGAAGCCCTGAAGTTGTTTGAGCTGGATCCGGAGCTTTTAGGTGAGCAGTCAAAATTGCTGCGGGAAAAAGTTAACCGGATTTTGACATCTCATACAGGAGAAAATAACTGATGCATGTACGCGCTGTATTCCCAGGCAGTTTCGACCCGGTTCACTTCGGACATATGGATATCGCCCGGAGGGCGGCCCGTCTGTTTGACGAGCTGGTGGTGGCGGTTTACGCAAATCCCCAGAAAAATCTGTTGTTCACAACGGAAGAGCGTTTAGCACTGCTGCGTGAGGCGATGGCTGATGTCAGCAACATTACCGTTGCCAGTTATACCGGGCTGACGATTAACTTTGCCAAATCGATTGGCGCAAAAGTAATGGTACGCGGGCTGCGGGTTTTTTCGGATTTTGATAACGAATTCCGTATGGCGCTGGCGAATCAGGAATTGGATAAGAATATTGAGACCATCGCGCTGATCACAGATCACCGCTATACGTTTATTTCCTCCTCGACCGTGAAAGAGATCGTAACACTGGGAGGGGAGGTAACCGCGATGCTCCCGCCTTTTGTGGAGACGGCCATCCGGCAGAAAATTCATGAACACGACGGTACCGGTCCGGCGGTTCGCAAACAGTCGGGTTTGTGAAATTGATTGAACCCATTCAGGTAACAAGCCGGTAGGGGCGATCATCCCCGTCAGGGTGCTTCGCGACGATCTCCCCTACTGGGGCAATCGTCTATGATGGCTTTTGACACTTGAATCATATTGCAATGCGTTGAAATGCCGGATTGGTACATTTATTGCAGCAATGTCTTAAAATAGAAACTGGATATAAAATCAAGCTACCCGCCGGCTGCCGGATGAATGGATGAAATCAGGCTGCCGTTTGTGTGGTTGGATGACTGAAGACGGCAAAGTGAACGTTCCTTTCGAAGATGCGGTTTGTTGCGTTTCGAAAGCTGACGATGTGAGGAAAACGGAGGGGATATG
>CALCQT010000420.1 GCA_937894825.1 uncultured Anaerolineaceae bacterium | reverse complement strand
TAACATGCGGCCCTGTCAAGGCCGAGATCGCGGGTTCGAACCCCGTCGCTCCCGCAAAAATGACCTGCATTTTTCAGGTCATTTTTTCTTTAATTCCACCTTCATTTTAGTGTTTCGTCCCTTATCTTAGTTTCTACTCAATTTATCTTTGTACTTCCGTTCAAATAGATCAATCTCCTTTTGTGTTACCTCATGGTCATATTCATAGATTTCTTTATAAATCTTCGGCATCTTTTTCAAACGGAATTTCATATCTTCCAGATCAAAGGTCTTCAAATCCAACGTATCGACACCAAGCCATAGGCTCAATTCAAGATATTGTTCTCCCTTTTTCATTTTGAACGCATTGGCCAAATCCGCCAAGCCGCTAACGCCACCACAATCCTCAATGATACCGAAGCCCTCCCCTTCCAATATTTTTGGGAAATCCTTAAAATTCACTTCGGCTTTTTCAACACTCTCAACCCAATACCATGATTTGCCCCTCATTTGCAGAATGCATTTCTGTTATTAACCACACAAAAAACAAGTGACATTCCTCAGATTTACGTCAGAATCATCCCGTGCTAAGATAAATGATAACGTTCACGGTATCGTTACCGGTGCTGTTATCCATTGTAAAAGCGGACCTTGTTCGCCTTTTACAAATAATTGTTTCAGAATGAAAGGGAAAAAATGAAGAAAAGAATGATTTTTGTTTTTTTGGTCCTGGTGTATGCACTTAGCATCGCCACACTGGCTGTCAGCGCACAGGATAAGATCAATATCGGCGTTTCGATTTGGAGCTCGACAGACACATTGGGCAGTGAAGTCAAACGCATGCTGGATGCGGCTGCCGAAGCTTTGGGCGACGTCAATTTGACCTATGTGGACCAGGGACACATCTCGGAAAAAGTTACTGACTCCGTCGAACAGCTGGCGCTGGCCGGTATGGATGGCATTGTGATCTGTAACTCCGCTTCCGCGGAAATGACCGCGGCGATCAACACTGCCGATGAATACGGTGTGTACCTTGCTCAGTTCTTCCGCGCGATCAATCCCGAAGCCAACCCGAATGAATACGCATTAGCTGAAAGTTCCAAATACTATGTCGGTACGGTTCATGAATCCGAAGTGGACAATGGGAAACAACTGGTGACCATTCTGGCCGAAAAAGGCGCCCGCAAAATCGGTTTGATGGGTTGGGAAGCCGGCGACGCCACGTTCCTTGGCCGCTGGGAAGGCTACAAAGCCGGCGTAGAGGCCTGGAATGCCGAACATCCGGACGACCAGGTTGTTCTGCTCGATCCGCAATACGGCGGCACAACATCCGACACCGGCCGCGCAACCGCGGAAGCGATCATCAACGCGAATCCGGATATTGATGCTTTCATCGCAGCCGGCGGCGGCGGTGATACGCTGATCGGTGGCCTGGCAGCGATTGACGGGCTGGGACTGACCGGAACCATTCAGGTCGCCTCAACAGACTTCCTACCTGACCTGGACATTCAACTGGCGAATGGAGCCATGTCCGTTGAGTCCGGCGGTCACTACGCCGATCCGTTCTTTGCTTTCATGATGGTTTACAACACCATTAAAGGCAAATATGAAACTTCCGATTCGGGTTTCTATGAGATCGTCTTCCCGTATATGTTCGTGGCTTCCTCTGAAGACTATGCGAAATACGCAGAATATTTCACCGGCGAAGCGCTGCCCTATACCGCTGATGAAATCAGGGCCATGGCTGATTACAGCTTCGAAGAACTGAATGAAACCTGCGAAAACCTGTCTGTTGAAGACGTTGTTGCCCGCCATAGCAACTAAGACTTTTTCTGTTGTTTGAGAAAACCGCCGGGACTGCTTTCGTTTCAGGCAGTCCCCACAGTTTTTTCCAAACCTCGAATTTACGACAGTTTGTGTTACCGCAGTGGCGGATTCGCAGTTTTTGAATCGAAGCACAGAAAAATCAGTAATTCGCTGTCAAACCTTGAAAAAAGAGAAAAACTCATGAATTCGAACTCTTGGCTTGAAAAGCTGAAAACAAACAAGACTTTCGGTCGTTTTTATGGTATCACCCTGCTATTATTCATTGCCTTTCTTTTTTGGGCATTCTTCAAAATTCTAACACCGGGTAATTTCGGGAATCCTGCCGCTCTGAGCAATTATTTCCTCTCCAGCATCATCTATTCGGTCGGCGGATGCGGTCTTTATTTCATTGTCGTGATGGGCATGTTTGATTTCAGCATTGGGGCGAATATTGTTTTATCTTCAATTGTTGGCGTTATAGCCTCCTCCCACTTTGGCTACCCTGGATTATTGATCGGCAGCATCGTTTGCGGAACGCTGATCGGTTTTCTCAATGGCACAATTTATATCCGCTTGAAAATTCCTTCCATGATCGTTACAGTGGGGTTGATGCTGATTTTTGAAAGCGTCGCCTATTTTGTCGCCAGTGGGAAAAAGCAAACACTGGACGCCGGTTTGCGCGCCTTCGGGAAAGCGCCAGCCAGTATCATTCTTGCTGGTATCGCTTTCCTGTTGACAGCCTTCATCCTGCGTTATACCAAGATCGGTACCTATTGTTACGCGATCGGCAGCAATGAATATGTGGCGCGAAACATGGGGATCAATGTCGACAAGTATAAACGGATTGGTTTTATATTGACCCATTTCTTTGTCGGCATCATGGCAGTTTTGACAGTCAGCTATGGCTGGTCCATGACGGCCATCACCGGGATGGAATCCATGGGGCGGAACTTCACGCCGCTGATGGGCACATTTTTTGGAATCGCATTCAGAAAATATGGCACACCCGTCACTGCAATCATCATCGGGGAATTCATTATCGCGATTATTTTTAACGGTTTTATCGCGCTCGGCGCTCCAACCACAATTCAAAATGTCGTCACCGGAGCGGCATTACTGATTATCGTCACATTGACATCCAGGCCTGAAAAAGGCGCTGTGGTGAAATAAAGGAGGATGCAAATGTCAGAATCAGATAAAGTTATCCTCACGGCTGAAAATGTCAGCAAATCTTTTGGAATCACACAGGCGGTACGTGATGTTTCGTTTTCATTCAACCGGGGTGAAATCCATGGACTAATCGGCGAAAATGGATCCGGAAAATCCACTTTTTCATCCATGTTGTGCGGTATCCACAACATCGATTCAGGACGTTTTATTCTGGATGGGAAAGAAATGAATGCCCATAACCAGATTGAAGGAAACCGCATGGGCGCTTCGATCATTGTTCAGGAGATCGGCACATTAAACGGGTTAACGGTGGCTGAAAACATTTTTCTCGGAAATGAGGATCCCTTCGTAAAATTCGGCATCAAAAACACCAGCCGAATGAACCGTGAAGCTCAAAAACTCCTCAGAGATTATGGGTATGACCGCATCAATGCCTCCCTGATGATCGATTATTACAACTTTGAAGACCGAAAATTAATTGAGATGGTCAAAGCAACTTATTTCAAGCCAAAAGTTGTCGTGGTCGATGAGACAACCACAGCGTTGAGTCAGACCGGACGGCTTGAATTATACAAGTTAATGGACAGCATCAAGGCCGACAACAGAACCGTGATTTTCATCTCGCATGACCTGGTCGAAGTGCTCACCCACACAGATCGGATCTCCGTATTACGGGACGGAGAACTGATTGATACGATTGAGACAAAGTCTGCAACCGAAGATGATCTGAAACGGCTGATGGTCGGCCGTGAACTTGGGAATCGTTATTATCGAACGGATTTTGACAGCAAAACTTCCGGTGAAGTTGTCTTAAAAGCGCGCGACCTCAGCGTACCGAAACAGTTTTCGGATGTAAGTTTTGACGTGCATAGAGGCGAAATTCTGGGTTTTGGCGGTCTGAGCGAATGCGGTATGCATGAAATCGGGAAAGCGCTTTTCGCGGCTTCTTACGGCCGCAAAGGGACAGTCACGCTTGCGAATGGAACCCGGATTGATTCGATCCCTGCCGCAATCGCGAACAAAATTGCATACGCATCCAAGGACCGGGACAATGAATCATTGGTGGTCAACAACAGTATCCGGGACAATATTTGCCTGCCGTCGGTTGATGAGCTCGCCACGAACGGCATCCTGGCAGGCAGGAGTCTGGATGAATTCGCAAATAAGAACGCCGAAATGATCAGCGTAAAGATGACCGGGATCCAACAATATGTTTCAGATTTGTCCGGCGGCAACAAGCAAAAAGTCGTTCTGGCACGCTGGTTGGGAAAGGATTCTGACATCATTATCCTTGACAGCCCCACCCGCGGGATTGACGTGAAAGTCAAAGCGGACATCTATAGCCTGATGAGCGACCTCTGTGAAAAAGGAAAATCGATCATCATGATTTCCGAAGAAATTCTGGAATTGCTTGGAATGTGTGACCGGATTTTGATCATGAAAAAAGGCCGCATCAACGGTGAGTTCAGCAGGAATGAAAAACTCACCGAAGAAGACTTGATTGAAAAAATGATTTAAAGCGGGAATCTTATGACAGAACAAATAACGCAAAATCTAAATGAAAAAACCGTCTCAGAGAAGAAAAGACGCCTGTTTAATGAATCTCTTCTCCGTGACTTACTGCCGTTTGTTGGATTGGTAATCATATTCGGCATCTTCGCGGTCCTGACAGAAGGCAGGATCATGAAACCCGCAGCCGCCAAATTGATTCTCAGTCAGGTTTATGTGCCCATGATCGCAAGCGCCGGTGTTTTTCTGATTATGACTGTCGGCGGGCTCGATTTTTCACAAGGCTCGATTCTCGGCATGGCGTCGATCGTGATCAGCTGGTTATCCTTTCAAAACATCCCGCTGGCCATTGCAGCCGGGATTCTGACAGGCGCAGCCATCGGGGCTTTCAATGGTCTGTTCCATGTGAAATTCAAAATTCCCTCCTTTATCGTGACCATTTGCTCCATGTTTCTATTCCGCGGCGTATGCGCATATCTTACCACAAACGCACCGGTTGCTTCTGCTCAAACGATGACGGCGCTCAATCAAAACAATATCAAAATTACATCGACCGTGATCGTCCTCCTGCTGCTGTTTTTTGTATTTCAATTTACAAAAGTCGGCATTTCGCTAAAGTCAATCGGCGCCGGTGAAACCGCCGCAAGGTTTTCGGGAATCCGGACCGATTTGATGAAATTTGGGGTCTATGTCGCTGCTGGCGCGGTCACAGGCTTCGCGGCATTCTTAAACGTAATTAAGGTGGGTTCAATCACAGCAACGGCGGGAAACCAATTGGAAACACAGATCCTGATCTCGCTGGTATTGGGAGGAATGCCGATTTCCGGTGGCGCCAAGGTGCGTTTTTCCAACATTGTTGTCGGAACCTTGATCTATTCGATTCTGAATAACGGCTTGGTAATGATGCGTTACGACACCGCTGTCCAGCAGTTAATCAAAGGAGTGATTTTCCTTGTGGTCGTCGCACTGACCATCGACCGCAAGTCGATCCGGGTCATCAAATAATCGGGGCAGATAAGGGATAAGCGAAGCTGCTATCCGCAGCCGCCAAGCCGGCAGAAGGAAAACCACGAACGCGCAAATCTCAATAACAAACCGATTGCTATTAAGATACGCGTACGCGAATACCATTTATGTATTCACGGTTTTCCGAACTTTCGCGCGTGATGAGGTTGGTCTCAAGCGTAATTTGCAGCGGCTGTGAAGGTTCTCCATCGCTTTCAAGCATGGAAATCATGGTGGTGGTCGCCAACTTCCCCATCTCCCGCAGCGGATGTGAAATTGTTGTCAGGGAAGGTGAAAAATAAGCGCTTTCTTTCTGGTCGTCAAACCCGACCACAGCAACATCAGCGGGGATTCGGATTCCGGCATTGTTGGCATAACGAACAACGCCCATGGCCATTTCGTCATTCCCGACAAAGAGCCCATCCAGCTTCTCATTCCGCTGCAACAGTTGGGGGAACAGCGCCATCCCGCGCTCTGCACTCCAATCGCCCTCGATCCAGCTGGCCTCATCCACCGCAAGGCCGTGTTTCCGCAGCGTGTCTTCCCAGCCCTGTTTCCGCTGCCGGGCTTCCAGCCAGGAAAGCGATCCGGCAATGTGCCCGATGTGGGAACAACCGTTCGCGATAAGGTGCTCAACCGCTTTGCAAGCGCCGCCATAATTATCAATACTGATCGTCGTGAACTTCGGATTGGGCTGGCTCTTCACAAAAATGATCGGCGGACAGAAAGCAGGCAGATGGGATTGAACATACAGTACATTATTGTTGAGATCCGGCGCCGCATAAATGATCCCCTCCACCTGATTCTCGACCAACGTCATGATCAGCGGGGAAATATCGGTGGAGTCAATTTGCAAAAGCTCTTTAATAATCAGGGTATACCCGGCTTTTTCACAGGCCTCATTAATGCCATTCAACGTATATCCAACGCTGATATAGCGCAATCCGCCAATAATCACACCCAGCGTGTGACTTCGCCGGGAGACCAGGCTGCGGGCAACCGCGTTCGGCCTGAAGCCGGAGCTGGCTATAAAAGCTTCGATTTTTTGTCTTGTCGCGGGGGAAACATCCGGGCGGTTATTGATAACACGGGAAACAGTCTGAACGGACACACCGCATTCTTCTGCGATGTCCCGGATTGTGATCTTATTTTTTGAGCGAGAAATCATGATTTGTCAGCCTCTTTCTTTTTTTATTTTACCTGATGGGAGGTCGAACAAGTAAAAGGATAGAAAATCAATGAAAATATAAAAAATATAGATTTATTATATCAGATTTTATTGTATTTATACTATTTATTTACTTCTTTTATGATTTTTTATAAACGCTATTTTGCTTTATTTTTCATTTCTATATCGCAGGAATAGCATGCCACTAATGAACACTAATAGACGCCTGAAAATGGCTGGAGGATAAAATGTCTGATTTGAAAAACAATGAATTCTGGTTGGTTGTCGGTTCACAATTTTTGTATGGCGAAGAAACGTTGAACCAGGTCGCAGCAAATGCAGCCTCGATTGCGGAGGCACTGGATGCCTCACCGTCCATTCCCGGCAAAGTCATCTATAAAATCACTGCGAAGACTGCCGATGAAATCACACAGGTGATCAAAGAAGCAAATTTCAACGACAATTGCGCCGGTATTATCACTTGGATGCACACATTCAGCCCGTCAAAAATGTGGATCAACGGGTTCGCGCTGCTTCAGAAACCATATCTGCATCTGCACACGCAGTTCGGACGCAACATCCCCGATCTGGACATCAATATGGATTTCATGAACCTGCATCAATCCGCTCATGGCGATCGTGAACACGGCTTTATCGCCGCCCGCATGCGCCTGCCGCGCAAAATCGTGGTTGGTTATTGGCAGGATGAGCCGGTTCAGAAACAAATCGGCAGCTGGATGCGCTCCGCAATCGGCTATAAAATCAGCAAAACGCTGAAAGTCGTCCGTTTCGGCGATAACATGCGCGAAGTTGCCGTGACCGAAGGTGACAAAGTCGAAGCACAGATCAAATTGGGTTGGCAGGTCAACACCTGGCCGGTTGGCTACCTGGTAGAAGAAATTGAAAAAGTGACGGATAAAGAAGCCGACGAACGCTGCGCTGAATATGAAGTAAAATATGATATCAGTACAGACAATATTGAGTCAATTCGGTATCAGGCAAAAGAAGAAATTGCCATGAAACGGATTCTCGACAGCGAAGGCGCCGGCGCCTTCAGTAACACTTTCCAGGATCTTTATGGCATGAAACAACTGCCCGGGCTGGCCACCCAGCGTCTGATGGAAGCCGGTTATGGTTATGGCGGCGAAGGAGACTGGAAGGTTGCGGCCATGACACACATCGTGAAGCAGATGACAGCAGGGCTGCCTGGCGGCACCGCGTTCATGGAAGATTATACCTATGACCTGGAGCCAGGGAAAGAGCTCTCGTTGGGCGCGCACATGCTCGAAGTCTGCCCGACAATCGCCGCGGAAAAACCGCGCATCGAAGTTCATCCGCTGGGCATTGGCGACCGCGAAGCGCCGGCCCGTCTGGTTTTCGAAGGGCGCCCCGGCAAAGCGATTGTTGTTTCGCTGGTGGACATGGGCGGACGGCTGCGTTTGATCGTACAGGATATCGAAGCGGTGGAGCCGGGATTAAAGATGCCCAATCTGCCGGTGGCGCGCGTCATGTGGCGTCCGGAACCGGATTTGCTGACCGGAGCTCATTGCTGGATTCTGGCCGGCGGGGCGCATCACACGGTGCTCAGCTATGCTGCCACAGCTGAAATGATGGAAGACTGGGCGGAAATGATGGGTATCGAATTCGTTCATATCACGAAGGATACAACGATCGAACGCTTCAAACAGCAGCTTTTCCTGGCCGACCTGGCCTGGAAACTCCAATAAAGTAACATTGTCTGAGATTCACAGCGTGAGTGTGTGTCTGAAAACAGTATGGACCCTGTCAGCAGAGAGAAGGATCGTTTATGCTTAAAAAACTGAAACAGGAAGTTTATGAAGCGAATATGGAGCTTCAGGCGCGCGGTGTTGTGATCTACACCTGGGGTAATGTCAGCGGGATCGATCGCGAGCAGGGAGTCATTGTCATCAAACCCAGCGGTGTAGAATACGATCGCATGAAAACGGAAGATATGGTCGTCGTCAACCTGACGAATGGGGAGCGGGTCGAAGGGCACTATAAGCCGTCGTCCGACACCCCGACGCATCTGGCGCTGTATCGGCAGTATCCGCAGTTGGGAGGAATTGTCCACACCCATTCAAAATTTGCCATCGCTTTTGCCCAGGCGGGGTTGCCGATCCCCGCATTGGGGACAACGCACGCCGATTATTTTTATGGGGATGTGCCCTGTGCCCGCGAACTGACCGCGGATGAAATCGAACAGGATTACGAACTGAACACCGGCAAAGTGATTATCGAAACGATCGGAGAGAAGGATCCGATGGCCACGCCTGCGATTCTGGTGAAAAGCCACGGTCCCTTTGCCTGGGGAGCGAACCCGGCGGAAGCCGTTTACCATGCCGTGGTGCTGGAAAGTGTAGCCGAGATGGCCCTGGCGACGCTTTCACTGGCGCCCCTGTGCCCACGGGCTTCACAATATCTCCTCGACAAACATTATTTCCGCAAACACGGGGCCAATGCCTATTACGGGCAAAATTGATTGATATGGGATAGTAGGATACCTCATCAGGGAACCGTTGGTTGATTTTGGCGCGATACGCCAAAAATCAACCAACAAAAAAAAACCAGGAGACCAGGATGGATAAAAATAAAATCAGCGACGCAATTATTCATGGGAAAACTTCATTGGGCATCGAATTCGGTTCGACCCGCATCAAAGCCGTTCTGATCAATGAGGATCATGCGCCAATCGCATCCGGCAGCTATGGCTGGGAAAACGCTTATGACAACGGCATCTGGACTTATGCACTGGAGGACGTCTGGACAGGGCTTCAGCACAGTTACCGGGAACTGGCCGCGGACGTCAAAAACCAGTATGGCGTGGAGTTGACCACGGTCGGCGCGATCGGTTTTTCCGCCATGATGCACGGCTATCTGGCGTTCGACAAGGCAGACAAACTACTGGTTCCATTCCGTACCTGGCGCAACACAATCACAGAGCAGGCAGCGATCGAACTGACCGAATTATTCAAGTTTAACGTCCCGCTGCGCTGGAGTATCGCGCATCTGCATCAGGCGATCCTGAACAATGAACCGCACATCGCGGATGTATCCTTCTTCACAACCCTGGCCGGGTATGTGCATTGGAAACTGACCGGAAAGAAAGTCCTCGGTGTTGGCGATGCCTCCGGGATGTTCCCAATTGACAACCACACCAACACCTGGAATTCACGGATGATCGATCAGTTCGATGCATTGGTTTCCGGAAGGAACTTCAGTTGGAAGCTGAACAACATCCTTCCGGAAGTACTGACTGCAGGAGCGAATGCCGGCACGCTGACTGAAGCAGGCGCAAAATTACTGGATCCGTCCGGAAAACTGCGCGCCAGAATTCCGT
>CALCQT010000419.1 GCA_937894825.1 uncultured Anaerolineaceae bacterium | reverse complement strand
TAATTTCCCCATCCTTTCATCACTTTCCCGATTTTCCACCATTTGTTCCCCTCCAACCCCATTCAATCCCCATATATACCGCTTTTTCCATCCAAAATTGGTCTTCTCTCAATTTTATTTTGGAATCACCCCTACCTCGTGGTTTCGAGAAGGTAATCATTCCAGAAGATCTCTCGCCGGGAAATTCGCGGCCAAATACCGCGGCTGTGCTATAATTTTCCGAACGGTTTGTTTGCTGCCGGGTAAGCAAAATGCGTTTATGCTTCGCATCGTTAGGCCATGAAGATGCGGAGGAATAAGTCCTTCTGCCGGAAATTCCTTCTTACAAATATTTGAGATCATCAATTGCTGATCAGCCACACCGGAGCAACACAGACAGACGCGTAAAACGCCACCCAAAATGGACCCTGCCACAAACCGCCACAGGATCCATTTTTCACAAAAAAAGAAGAATCAGGGAATGTTTTATTTTTTATCTTTACGGAAACACATGAACCAATCCAGACAATACTGAGTGTCGTCCTGCGTTTCCATGCGTTCTTTGGCAGTTCCGCAGGAACCGGCGGTGGGCACAATCACGTCGTCACCGGGACGCCAGTCCGCAGGCGTCGCAACTTTATCTCTGTCAGCCTTCTGCAGCGCAATCACAATACGTTTGATCTCGTCAAAATTCCGTCCGGTAGAAAGCGGATAATACAAAATCGTGCGGATTTTTGCATCCGGATCGATCACGAATACCGCGCGGACCGCCTGTGTGTTGGACTGACCAGGCTGCATCATGCCATATTTGTTGGCGACTTCCATGCGAATGTCTTCAATCAGCGGGAATTTCACCTCAATGTTTTTCAGACCATTCCATTCCAATTCCTGGATCTTGCGCAGCCAGGCAATATGTGCATACAACGAGTCGACTGAAAGTCCGATCAGTTCAGTGTTCAGTGCTTTGAATTCATCCGCCATGGAAGCGAAGGTCATGAATTCTGTTGTACAAACCGGCGTAAAGTCCGCCGGATGCGAGAAAAGAATAACCCATTTTCCGCGATAATCCTCAGGAAAATTAATTTCCCCTTGTGTCGTTACCGCCTTAAAACTCGGTGCGTCATCACCGATCAAAGGCATGCGTGTTACTTGAATTTCTTCCATTTTCATCCTCCTCAAAGGTGTTATGTAACATTTTCATGTATGCAGGCATCAGATATTCCTGCGCCTGAAAAGATCCGTTATTCAGCAATCAGTCTCAGAATCGACGCTTTCGGCTGCACACCCACGCTGGTTGCCGCCAATTTACCGCCCTTGATCACGGCCAGTGTCGGAATGCTGACCACACGATACTCCCCGGCCAGGCCGGGCTGTTCATCAACGTTAACTTTGCCAACCTTTACTTTCCCGTCCAACTCTTTGGCGATTTCTTCCACGATTGGGGAGAGCATCCGGCAGGGACCGCACCAGGGCGCCCAGAAATCAATCAAAACCGGCACTTCAGAAGAAAGCACTTCACTCTGAAAATTATCTTTCGTCAATGTTATTGCAGACATAATCACAACCTCTCTGTTTTTTCAAAATTCACATTGTTTCTACAATGGTTAATCACAATTTGCGCGCGAATATCCTCAGCGGTATCCGCAGAGCATTACTCGCGGAGATCAAATACGCCACGATTCTGCCCCACAGTCCCGAAACCATGGTTTCGGTTCAGCTACCGTTCAATTTCCGCATCGTCACAGTAATACTTGCGCAACACACCGATCACTTCTTCCAGTCTGGGATCAGCAATGAAATAGGTCACATTCTGACCGGTTCTGGTAAAATCCACCATCCGGTGCGCTTTCAAAAGCGATAAATGCTGGGATAAAGCCGACTGCGTGATATGCGGGATTTTTGACCCAAGATTGCTC
>CALCQT010000418.1 GCA_937894825.1 uncultured Anaerolineaceae bacterium | reverse complement strand
GGATGTTGATTCGGACGCAGTCTTTTGTTTTGCTCCCGGCTGTGCTGATTTTCTTTCTGTCTGGCAAAATTGCCATGAAAAGCATGACCAGAAAAAAGATCGTTCAGTGCCTGCTGGCACTCGCGGGCTGTCTGCTGGTTGTGGCGCCCTGGCAACTCTGGAACCGGCTTTCTCCGAACGAAAGCCTCAGTGGTGAGACTTCTGAAACAGATTATCTGTACCGGCTTTATGAACGCGCTGCGTTTGACGGAGCCCCTCTGGAGGGGCTGGAAGAACTGGGGGATAACGAAAAAAAGCCGAGCCTTTTCGGCCTGATTTTTCAAAAACCGGGGAAAATTTTCGCGGCCTTCAGTGCCCACTTCCTGAATAACGAACTTTCCACTCTGTTGGTTTTGCCGGTGCGAACCATCCAACCAGATACCGTCGCGCGTTGGTTCCATGAACCATCCCTTTTCTGGTATCGCCAGAGCTCCCGCAGTGCGCTTGTGAGTAATCCATTTCTGATCCTCGTTTATCTTGCCCTGATTTGCATCGGGATCGGAAGTGCCTTCAGGCGAGCGGGTCCGGCAGGGCTGCTGTCGCTATGGATTCATCTGGTCTATAATGCCGGTACTTCGGCGGCTTTAAATTCAGGGTTCCGCTTTGTTCTGCCGGTGGATTGGGTGGACTATTTTTATCTGGCATGCGGTGTGACTGTCGGTATGGAAGCCTTGCTGCGACTTGTTGTCGGTGCGAACCGGGAATCCATTTCGGGTATAGCCTCTGTACGATTGCAGCACCGTCCCTATGCCGTCTGGGGAACAACAGTTTGTCTGGCACTGGTGGGATTGATTCTTCCTTCGCTTGAGCTTGTGGTTCCGTTTCGATATCAGGAGCGTTTGTTCTCTGAAAATGAATTGATCCAAATCGTCTCTGCGGCTTCGGCAGGACAGCCCTGCTGTTCAGCACAACAGTTGGGAACATTGCTTGATGAGAATAAATTACAAATATTTGAAGGGCGGGCCGTATATCCGCGGCTGTATCAGGCCCATGAAGGAGATTCCGGTGGGGGTGTTCCCGTCAAACAATGGGCGGATTATGATCGCCTGGTTTGGATGATGGTCAATCGTGGTGTCACTGTTGTTTCGCTGCAGGTTGACAGCGGGAACAACGTAGCGCCGATACCGGATCCGATGGATGTCGCACTCATCGGTGTCGCCGATAATGGGACGATCGACGCCTGGTGGGTTGTCTCTACCTCAGATCATGGCCAAAAAATCTGGCAATCATCCCAATTAGAAATGAAAATTGGAGCTACAGAACGATAATGCCCGGGATGCAACAAAGTCTTCTTCAGCAAGGAACCGGTTACCTGAAGGCAGTTTGCTCGCTATGGGGCTTATCATCGCTATCCGGGTTTTCCGATAGCGCCACAGCGGGCCTGCTGATGGAAAAAATTCTGCGGCCGAACGTTGCTGAAAGCTTGATTTTGAATGCTGAGGAAAATGTCACCCGCGCGGTTAAGCTGTTGGTTCGGAATAATGGATCGCTTCCGTTTCAAGTGTTTCGCGCGCGCTTTGGTGATGTCCGTGTGATGGGTGAAGTTCGATTGGAACGGGAAAAACCGTGGCTGTCACTGCAATCTGCCACGGAATGGCTTTGGTATCATGGCATTATCCAAATTGGAATGCTGCCTCTGGAAAAACGTGATCGGGCGGCCATCGATGAGTTTGTGTTTATCCCGGATGAACTGTTTGCTGTTCTTTCTACGGCACAGGGCTTTTTCGTTTCCGATGAAGAGAAAACTGATTTAATTATTCGTCCGGCTTCACCGGAAGAGGTCTCGCAAAGCAAGCCTGCAGATGATACGATTGTGGATTTGTGTTGTATTTTGCTTGCCGCTTATCGTACCGGAAATTCAATTGAACCGCTGGAAGCTGTTTATGGCACTCGAGAGACAAAATTCCTGTATCGGCTATTGGATATAATGCAAATCATAGAACCCGGCGGTATTCCGAACCCGGAGAAAACGCAGACCTTTCTGCAAATTAGCCGAGATCAGACGATTGCACAACTTTTCGCTGCATGGGCAAACACGGCTGCAGTTGACGATTTGCGGGCTGTGGAGACGCTGCTGGTCGATGATTTGGCGGATTATTCCCCGGAGTGGATTCGTGGAGCCGTACTCTCGGAATTAAGCAGAATAACTGAGAACCAATGGTGGAGTGTCGGCAGTTTCATATCCCATTTTCGAATCAGTCAGCCAAATTTTCTTAGGCCGAACGGTGAGAACACAACCTGGTTGATTCGAAATCAGGTCATGGATCATTTTAATCAATGGGAAAATATTGAGGGATTTTATGTTCGCTATCTGCTCTCCGGGCCGTTAAATTGGCTGGGGCTTGTTGATGTGGCATATAAAAAAGAGATATCCGGGGCTGATCTGCCGAATATCTGCGCTTTCCGAATTCAAAAAAAGTGGAAAAAACTGCTGCAGAATTTCCGGAAAGAGATCGAGTTCCCGGCGGTGATCAGTGGACATGGCTCAGAGCAGGAGCTTCCCAGGATTAATGCTGACGGACGGATCCTTCTTTCGAACAAAACCTCCCGAATTTTTCGTTACCATACCGCTCGCTATTGCGATTGGGGAAAAATTGAGAAGAAACAGTGGGAATTCCGTATTACTCCACAATCCCTGCAGCGAGCCAGAGAAAATGGCCTGACTATTAATTCTTATATCGGAATGATGCGGCGTATCTCCGGCAAGGGTGTTCCTGAAAAATTGCTGGCGGCAATGGTGC
>CALCQT010000417.1 GCA_937894825.1 uncultured Anaerolineaceae bacterium | reverse complement strand
TGTTTTCGCGTTGAGAGATGGAAATCGGCACCTGCTTTTTCAGCGCCGCCAGAATGTCTTCCGTGGTGAATTCGCGCCGGTTCTGGTTGAATCCGGTCACCATGCCGTCAATGACGGCCTGTTCAATTTCCGAACCGACATATCCGCGCGCTGCGCGCGCCAGCCGGTCCAGGTCATAAGCCTCGGGCAGCCGCAGGCGTTTCAGGATATGCACGGCGAAAATTTCTTTCCGCTCTTCCTCCGTCGGCAGATCCAGGAAGAAGATTTCGTCGAAGCGGCCGCGCCGCAGTAACTCCGGCGGCAGCGCGGTGATATCATTGGCGGTGGCCACGACGAAGGCCGGGGCTTTTTTCTCCTGCATCCAGGTCAGGATCGTGCCGAACACGCGCGTGCTGGTGCCGGAATCCAGGCCGCCGTGCGAAAGCGCCTTCTCCAGCTCGTCAATCCAGAGGATGCAGGGCGCGATCAGTTCGACCAGCGCTAACGCCCGCCGCACCCGTTCTTCCGATTCGCCGACCAGGCTGCCGAACAGCGCGCCCACGTCCAGACGCAGCAGCGGCATGTGCCAGAGCCGGCTGATCATTTTGGCGGTCAGGCTTTTTCCGGTGCCCGGAATGCCGATCAGCGCGATCCCTTTCGGTGCTGGGAGTCCGTACTCAGCCGCTTCACTGCTGAAAGCTTGCTCCCGCTGCGTCAGCCATTGTTTCAGCTCACCCAGCCCGCCCACATCGGCAGGCGACTCACCGGAATCGGTGTATTCGAGCGCTTCGATCTCGCGGATGATCTGTTTCTTCTCCCGGCTGACAAAATCGATGTCTTCCTCGCTCAGGTAGCCGCGCCGCACGATGCATTTAGCGAAAACCCGCTGCGCCTGCGAGGCGGAAAGGCCAAGCGCGGCCTGCAGCAGCTTCTCTTTTCCGGCAGCGCTGAGCCGGATTTCGATGCCCGGTGTCAGACGCAACTGATCCAGCACGGCTTCCAGCTGCGCGAGGTCGGGCAGCGGAAAATCGATCACCACGCTTTCATTGATGAGTTCCGGCGGAATCTCCGCCGCGGCTGCAGTGATCAGAATTGATTTTTTTGAGAATTTTAGCAGTCCCGCCAGTGTGCGCAGTTTGCGCTTGATGCTGGGGTTGGTCCAGAAGTCATGGAAATCTTTTAATATGAAAAGCGCCGCTTCCTGCGGATCGGCCTTTTCGATCTGTTCGAGTGCGGAAAGCGCGTCCCGTCCGCCTTTCGGGGCGGGACCGCCATGAATGGCCTGAAATCCGTCCGCGACGTCCCAACCAATGCAAGCCCGGCCGGTGTTCTGGCAGAGTGTGGAAAGTTTATGGACGACCCGTTCTTCTTCCGGCGAAAAAACCAGAATCAGGGTCGCTTTTGAGCGCAGACAGAGATCAATTTCCTTAATAAAATCCATGGCCACATTATACTATAGGCAGGATTTGATTTATCGAAGCATAGGAGGACAATGCCGGCGGAATTTGAAATTGGCGTGGGAACATGGAGTTGGGGGGAACGGTTGATCTGGGATTTCGGAAGCGATTATGACGAGCAATCCCTTTCCGAGGTGTTCCTGCGCGCGCTGCGTGACCGGGTGCTCTTTTTCAGCACCAGTGAGTCGTTTGCGGAAGGCCGCGCGGAGCAGATTCTGGGGGATTTCCTGAGCCGGGCGACGGAGCGGCCCTTTGTCTCGAGCAAGGATGCGCCTTATCCCTGGCGGCTGCGCCGGGCGGATTTCAAATCCGCGCTGCGGGCTTCGCTGACCCGGCTGCGCATTCCGGCGCTTGATTTGTATCAGGTGCTGCCGCCGGCAGGCTGGATGGGGCTGCCGGTGCTGGCCGAATGTCTTTCGGAGGCTTATGACAGCGGCTTGGTGCGCGCGGTGGGTGTATCCAATTTCACGGCACAACAGATTGAACAGTTTTATGAACTGTTGAATCGTTTTGGTACGCCGCTTTCTTTTGTCGAGACGGAATACAGTCTGCTGGACCGCGATATTGAGCGGAATGGGGTGATGGAAGTGTGCGGACGTCTGAATCTGCGCATTATCGCGCAGCGGCCGCTGGCGATGGGCGTTCTGACCGGAAAATTCCTTTCACGACCGGAGCCGGAAGGGGCCCGGCGAAAGTTTTTAAGCAAATACCGCAATCCGAGCCTGTCGCTGCTGATTCGTCTGATGAATAATATCGGGTCTGAATATGAGGGGAAAAATTGTGCGCAGGTTTCGCTTAACTGGCTGATTCGGAAGGGCGTTGTCCCGATTCCGGGCGCCAAACGGATCGATCAGGTAATGCAGAATAACCAGGCTGCCGGCTGGAGCCTGACGGACGAGGATGTTCAGCGGCTGGATGATCTTTCGGCGAATTTGTTGAATTTGAACAAGGAGACGTCTTCGACGGAGGAACAGCAGGAAGCGTGAACAGTATGATAAAAAGAAATGCATAACAATTGTCCTTTTGACACCCATGTCATTCACGTTTCGGTTTCCCATCATGCGGCTCACTCTCCAAATTCGGAGACAAATTCGGCCTCCGGATTGAGCGGTTCGGTCGCGGTGATTTCGATCTCCGCGAAGACGTCCGCCTGCTCAATTTGAACCGCATCCCGTTTGATCAATTCCAGCATGGCCAAAAAGGTCACCACCGCCTCCACTTTGGACGCCGTTTGCAAAAGCGAACGAAAGCTGAATTTTCCGCCCTGGCGGATGCGTTCAATCAGCAGTTTGATCTTTTGTCCGATGGTGATCCTCGGTTTTCCCATCACGGTTTTCAACTCGGGCAGTTCTTTCCGGCTGAATAACTCACCCGCGATCGCGGAGAGACGTTCCAGCGTGAAATCGCTCAGGTCCAGCGCCGGTTCGATGCCGGTTTCCGGTGCGCTGATCCGCTCCCAGGAGCGGAATCCGCTCTCTTCGCGCGCGGCCAGCCAGGCCGAAAGCTGCTTGAAGCGGCGGTAGAGGATCAACTGCTGCGCGAGCGCCTCGCCGGAATTCTCGTCCAGGTCCTGAATCTGTGCCGTCGATTGCGGCAGCAGTGCGGCGGATTTGATCTGCAAAAGCCGCGCCGCGATGACGACGAAAGCTGAGACTTCGGCCGGGTTGTCTTCCTCCATCCCTGATATATAGGCCAGAAATTGATCGGTCACCTGCGCCAGTGAAAGGACGGTGATGTCCAATTCGGCCTTTTCGATCAGGTCCAGCAGCACGTCCAGCGGCCCCTGATAAACTTCGGTCTCAATCTGGTAATTCGCGGAATGGAAGGCGGTTGGATAAACACTCATGAGAATTATTCTATCATTGATGTTCGCTGGTAGCGGACCGGGCGGCCAGCGTGAAGCATGTCACCCCTCCATGAATGGATTCCAATGCGAAATTGTCCTATACAAGCATCTGCGGATTGCGGATCATGGCTTCTATGCCTGATTCGGCACAACGTCGAAAAGAAGACGGCGGATTTCTTTGTGGAATTGGGAAACCGGTGTATAATAGGTGAACGTTGTCCGGGGCATGGCGCAGCCCGGCTAGCGCGCTTGCATGGGGTGCAAGAGGCCCTGGGTTCAAATCCCAGTGCCCCGACAAAGTGATGTAGCCGGGAAAAGGCTGTTGTGGTTTTCGACCACAGCGGCCTTTTTGTTTTTTTTTTGCATTTGGGCCACTTGAAACGACGGTCTGCGTATCAATGGGGATCATACTTCATTCCCCTTTCTAATTATCTGATTTTTGATTGCAAAAACCATATTGACAAGGACAGAAAAGTATTCTATATTTGAAATATGATTTAGAAAATATGTTCTATAGTAAATCAGTGGGGACGTTCAAATGACACCAATTCTTTATATTCTGGATGGCAAAAACATTTTGCTCAGTGAGTCGGAATTGCCGGCGGAGGCGGTTATCCAAAGACTGAAGGCCGGGGATTGGCGTTTTCCGTTTCATTTTGAACGGCCGGATTATTGCGAGCTTGAGGGCGTTCTGGTCATCTATGGCAAGAAACGGAAGCGGCTCTGTACCGCTTTGAGCAGTCAGCAAAGCCGGATCATGGAACGGTTGTCGCGGGGCGAATCGGTCGGACAGATCGCCGCGGCGATGAAGCTCAGCGAATACACGATACATTATCATATTGAAAACGCCAAACGGCTGTATCAGGTCGCAACCCGCAATGAATTGATCGCCCGTTACAGCCGCGATTTGACCATGTTCTGATGACATCAGGGGCAGACCGGTGAAATTGTTCGAAACGGTCTGATTTTGCAGCCCGGTTTCAAATTCATACCGTCCAAAAGCGAAAATGCAATCTGCGATGCTTTATAATGAAAACCGGATCGGAATCGATGATTTTGCTGGAAATGATCTCGCGAGTCGGATTTTCATTGAAACAAAATGTGGTCCGATCTCGTTAACAGTACAGGAAGGTGAAATATGGAAAAACGATTGAAACTGCAACTATTGATCCTGTTGGGGATCATGGCAATTGCCTTGAATGTTGTCGCGGTGGGGGCGCAGGGAACTCTGGGCAGTCCGCCGGATGTGCCGATGCCGACAGCGGTTGTGCCGACGCCGACCGTGGTTGTGCCGACGCCGACAGTGGTTGTGCCGACGTTGCCGCCAACCCCCGGCAAACCCGTTCCGGTCAGCCCGCGCGGCTGGGGAAATCCCTCGCGCTCGCAGACGTTTTACTGGGATCCGGCGGCGAACACCGAGACCTATACTGTCTACTGGAGCTCGGATAACGGGGACTCTGGAGAACTGTCGCTCTCCGCTTCGGATGGCAGCTGCACAAGCGGCCGCTGTGCCATTTCGACGACACTCCCGTTTGAAGGCGAATACAAATGGTATGTGATCGCCCGAAACGCCGCCGGCTCGACGCAGTCCGATACAATGGAATTTACGCTGAATTCAAATATCAGTACGCCGGATGCCTTCTCCCCCTCCGGGACGATTTATGACAACCGGGCGACAACCTTTGTCTTCACTGACGTGCGCGACAATGTGTATCAGTACCGTATTCGGGTCATTCATGCGGGGACCGGACAGGTGATGTTGGACCGTTATTGGAATGTGGACCAGATGACCTGTGAAAATTACCGCTGTTATGTCACGACGAATACATTTTTGCCGGCCGGCAACTATATTTGGCGGGTGCGTGGATACAGCAATAACTCCGTCAGTAACTGGTCGAACGAAGTTTCGTTTTACATGTATTGCACGACCTGCAACTATAGCGGCGGATCGACCACCCCGGCCGCGACCGCGACACCGGGTACTGTGACAAATACAGTCCCGACACCGATCAGCCCTGCCGGAAATATTGTGGAAACGACGCCGGTTTTTTCCTGGCGGACGCTGACCGGCGCAGAGCTGTACTGGATCTCGATTTCTGACAGCAGCAACAAAGTGATTTATAGCGGGACGGTAAACAATTCAGCTTGTACCTATGAATCCTGCACTTTTTCTCCCGGTTTCACGCTGCCCGGAGGAGGAAATTACTCCTGGAAGGTTTCGGGCGGTTCCGCTGCGGGTGTGACCTGGGGCAGCGCGACGACTTCTTTCACGCTGACCGAAGCGCCGAAGGCTGTCACCTTTTTGATCCCGGAGGAAAACGGTAATATCGGTTCTGAAGGATCCGCCATTGTCTGGAGCGATCCGGGGCAGGCGATCGAATCTTTCAAAGTGGCTATTTTTGACAATAATAATGAAGTTTTGCTGGATACGGTCATGGATCGGGAGACGCTCTGGTGCTCGGAGACGGGCTGTATGCTGGAGTTTTCCTCTATCCCGCTGGGTGAGGGCTACCGGATCGAAGTGACTCCTGTTTCGACCTATGGCGCGGAAGGAAGCGCCGCTTCACTGACTTTCAATGTGGTTGATGAAATTTTTGGGATCGAAACGCTTTATCCGAAGGACGGCTCGATTGTGCAGTCACGGCCCTTGTTCCGCTGGCAGCTGCCCGAAGGTGCGGCGGCGGACAGCGGCTATGTGCTGCGGGTGACTGACGAGGAAGGCAAAAATGCGGAGATTGGACCGTTGGTTTGCGAGACGGATGGGCTGACCTGTGCCGACGGACAGGCGTTTTTTATTCCGGCGGATTCGTTGCCGGCGGGAACGTACACCTGGACGGTTGAACTGCCGGATCTGGAGCTTGTCAGCGAAGCGATCAAGATGATCG
>CALCQT010000416.1 GCA_937894825.1 uncultured Anaerolineaceae bacterium | reverse complement strand
CCTCTCGCTGGGGCAATCTGAGGAAGAAATTCGCGCCCATTATGACAGCAGTCAGGACCACCGGCTGCTTTACCGGGATGTTCCGGCTATGATCGGTGCGTCCCACTGGCAATTTACAGCGTATAAAAGTGTGCTGGCTGATTTCCTGCCGTTCCAGATGGACCGGCCGATGGGACAGGTCAAGCAGTTGGATATGCGGATGAACGAGCAAGGGCTGCTGCGGTTGATGCCGGTGGAACCGCTGGCGATGAACATGAGCAACACGGTTGTGAATCTGGCTCAGAGCGGGGCTGCCGGTGAAGATTTCGTGGAGAAGAAAACCGGGAAACGCATGCGCTTTGTTGACTTACCGCCGGTGAAAAAGCTGCTGCTCAGCGTTTACAACCGGATCTTCCGCTGGTATTATGATGAAAGACCGAAACCCTGATTAACCGGTCGTAGAATTTACTGCATTCAATCTTCTCTGGCGGAACGAACGCAACCGCCGGGCTACTCAGGAATTGAAACGATGATGAATCCACAGGAACACAAAACGGTTTTTATCTGCGCCGATCATGGTCTTGCATTGGTCTATTTTTTGCAAACCGACGTCGTTAAGACCATGCTGGAACGCGGAATGCGCATAGTCGTGCTGACCGACGATGGCGTGACCGACAAGGTGCGCGAGAAATTCGGACAACCCAACCTGTTTTTTGAAGGGCTGCGGCTTGAGAAACTGAAAGATTATTTTCATCAGGAATCGTATAACCGGCAATATTGGCTGCACTTTTTGCGCTGGATGGGCGGTTCCGACCGGGTCAATACGACAGCGATCGACAGTCATTTGCGGCAGATGGAACATGAGACCTCGCGAAAAGGGAAGCTTTTGTTGCCGTTCATTAAGAGCTATATCCGGCTGCTGCGAAAATCCGCCGCCGCTCGCAAACGATTGGTGCGGCAGCAGACGCGTTTTACGCCGCGGATTTATGCCGACCTTTTTGAAAAATACAGTCCGGCGCTGGTGATTGCCGGCACGTCCGGCTGGCGGCTGGATCGCTATCTGTTGCGGGAAGCCGCGCAAAACGGTATCGAGACCTGCATGGCGGTGATCGGCTGGGACAATCCCAGCAGCTACCGGCTGCCGGGCGCACCGCTGCAGTGGGCCAATTGCTGGTCAGCTGTACAGAAACAGGAACTGACGGCTGGTGCGGATTGGCAATCCGAGCGTGTTCATGTCGGCGGGATTCCGACCTATGACGGGTATTTTCGCAAAACCTGGCAGCTTTCACGTGAAGAATATTTCAAGCTGCATGGGCTGGATCCGCAGCGGAAGCTGCTCTCCTTTGCCTGCAGTTTTGTCACTTTTTCTCCCAACTATCAGGACGTGGAAGCCCTGGTTCATCTGGTGACGGAAGACACTTTGGATGAGCCCTGCCAGTTGCTGATCCGGCTGCATCCGAACCATTTCATGAAAGGTTCGCTGTACGAACAGGAAGCCGATCGCATTCGGGAACTGATCCGGGACAAAGCGCATGTTCATCTGGTGGAGCCGGTCGCGCTGGGCGGCGACCTGGGATTCTATTCCGGTGAGGATATGCCGGAAAAATCGTCCATGATGGCCTGGTCGGATGTGTTTTTGACAGTTTATTCCACCATGGTCGTCGAGACGGCCATCCATAACCGACCCGTCATCAGCGTTTGCATTGACGCGCCGGGCGGATGGAACAAACCGGAAAAGTTTGACCTCTCACTTTCGGAAATCGGTCAATGGCCGACGCATGAACGCTTTCGCGATGCCGGCGCCGGCCGGGTGGTCTATGATAGCCATCAGCTGCGCGAGGCGATCAACCTGTATCTGCGCGAACCGCAGACGGATGCGGCCGAACGGAAGCAGTTTATTTTGGATGAATGCACGTTTACGGATGGAAGCGCCGGCCGGCGCAGCGGAGAATACTTTTCTGAGTTGGCGGAACGAGCTGTGCGGCATCCCGGTCCGGTTTATCAATTTGATCCGTGATAGAGCGGATCCGAATCTTGAATCCCATGCAGTTCCTTTTCCCGTTGATCACACTGTTTGAAGCGGCGGCAGCCGTCTTTTTTCTGTGGCATTCGGCGGAATCCGATTTGTCCATATTGCGGTTGGCGTTTATCGGGCTGACAGTGTTGATCGCCGCCGGCATCCTGTACGGATGGTTTCGGTTCAAACGGGGAGCGGAAAGCGTTTTTTCCCGGAAAATCGAGGGGGATAGTTCCGGAGTCGAACGAAGCGCACTGATCTTTCTGTTGATCAGTTTGTTCTGCCTGGGGCTCACGATCGCTTCCGGTCATTATTATGATAATCCGGCGGTTGACCGGCTGACTGCTTATCTGCGGCAGGCGACACCATTCCTGATTTTTTGTGAATTGTCCGGTATCCAGCTTTTCATCACGATCTTTTTGCGCTTGTTTCAGCAGGAAGAGCGTTTCAGTGCGGTCTGGTTGCGCCTGTTGCGATGCGGCAAGCGCGTTTGGCAATTTCTGCTGATCGCTTTGGCCTGCCTGCTGTTGATGGCGGCATTCCTGCCTATCCGGCGGAATTATTACCCCTCCCATGATTATTCGATTTTCTCGTATTTCGGTCAGCAAATCCTGAAAGGGCGCATCCCTTTTTTGGAAATCTGGGACCATAAACCACCGGTTATTTTTTATATCGACGCGCTGGGACTGTTTCTGGCAAATGGCTCCCTGCTCGGGATCTGGCTGCTGGAGTTTTTTTCGATCCTGGCGGTGTCTTGGATCCTGTTCAGGTTGAATGGACAAACTTTCACCGAATGGATTGCGCTGCCGGTCGTCATTCTGAGCATCCTTCACTACATCCGTCTGTTCGATTCCGGCAACTATACCGAGGAATTTTCTCTGCTTTTTCAGATGCTGGCGTTGGCGATTCTTTTTTCTTCACGTCTGAAAAAAAATCCGTACCTGCGCGCGGGACTGTCCGGGCTTTGCTGTGGATTGGCGTTTACCTGCAAGCAAAACACCATTGGGCTTTGGATGGCCTGGTTTCTCCTGGAGACGATGGAACTGATCTCTGTTCGAGATCTGTGCCGGGAGAATTTTAAACCATTCCTCAATCGGTGGCTGATTTTTCTGAGCGGGTTTCTGCTTATTAACGGCTTCTGGGCTGCGTATTTCTGGTCCAAAGGCGCATTGTGGGAATATTGGGATGTTGCCTTCCGCTATAATTTTGTCTATTCCGGTCAGAGCAGCAGCGCCGGACGATTGGCTGCCGGCTGGACGACATTCACCTTTCTGTCCGGATTTTCTCCTTTCTTATTCTTCGGGTATATTGGCTGGATATTCAACGTGGTTCGGGATGTGCGGCTGTACCGTGGAAATCGGGAGTGGCTTGCAAATAATCGGCTGCTGTTGTGGGCGCTGATCGCCTTGCCGGTCGAGTTGTGCCTGGCGGGAATTTCCGGTATGAATTACCAGCATTATTTTATTCTGTGCATTCCCCCGCTTACGGTCCTGATTTGCGCGCTGGTTCAACGATTTGACGATTTTCTGCGGCCACGCCTTGCGAAAAGTGTCGCCTGGGTTGTGATGATTGGCGTTCTGCTCGCCGCCTCATTCCCGCTGCTGTCGCTGTATCGGGAGAGTTATCAGCCGCGCAATCCATCGGTGTATACCAAAGCGGCGGATTTTCTGCGGGAGAACAGTGCGCCGGATGACCCGGTGCAGATCTGGGGCGGCGGACTGGCCGCCTATGTGATGGCTGAACGATCCGCGCCGACACGTTTTTTCAACGTGCGGCCGCTTTACCTTTTCCCAGGCTGGATGCAGGAAACACAATGGACACAATTTTTGTCTGATCTGACGGAAAATCCGCCCCGTTACATTCTTTATACGAATGAAAGCTATATGGCAGCGGTTCCGTTTGTTGGCGACGGATTTTGCGCTGCCGGTTCCCTGCCGGATTACCAAAAGAGCACGTACAATTATCTTTGCGTGAACTACCGCTTCCGTGAGGCAATTAACCCGGGCATGAATGACACCTGGGCCGTTTTTGAGTACAAGAAGGAGTAAAAAATATGATTGACGCACATACGCCCAATTTGACGACGGTTTATGCAGCCGCACCCTCCCGTTATGACACGATGCGCTATCGCCGCTGTGGCCGGAGCGGAATCAAATTGCCCCTGTTGACACTGGGGTTATGGCATAATTTTGACGGTTATAAGAGTTCTGAAACCGCGCGTGCCATGCTCCGGCACGCTTTCGACCATGGCATCACGCATATTGATCTGGCCAACAATTACGGTCCGCCTTATGGCGCAGCTGAGACACTTTTTGGACAGCTTTATGCGCAGGACCTGAAACCTTACCGCGACGAGCTGTTTTTGTCATCGAAAGCCGGCTACGATATGTGGCCGGGACCGTATGGCGATCACGGGTCGCGGAAATATCTGATTGCCAGTCTGGATCAGAGCCTGAAACGGATGGGGTTGGAGTATGTCGATGTCTTCTATCATCATCGCCCGGATCCCGAAACTCCGCTGGAAGAAACCATGGGTGCGCTGGACCACATTGTTCGCCAGGGGAAGGCGCTGTATGCCGGGATTTCAAACTATCCAGCGGCCCGAACCGCTGAAGCGGCCAAAATTCTGCGCGACCTGGGGACACCCTGCCTGATCCATCAGCCTTCTTATTCGATCCTGAACCGCTGGACAGAAGAAGACCATCTTTTTGATGTAACGGCTGAAAACGGAATCGGCGTAATTGTATTTTCGCCGCTGCAGCGCGGATTGCTTTCCGGGCGCTATCTGGAAGGGATCCCGGAAGGTTCGCGGGCCTCACTGAATAAATTTCTGAAAAGTAACCTGATCAACGAAAAGAGCATCAGGTACATGCGGGAATTGAATGAAATTGCGAAGAAACGCGGCCAGACGCTGGCGCAGATGGCTTTGGCCTGGGTGCTGCGGGATGAGCGCGTGACCAGTGCGTTGTTCGGCGCCAGCAGCGTTGAACAGATCGACGAAAATTTGCGTGTGTTGAATAATCTGTCGTTTTCCGCGGAAGAGTTGGCTGAGATCGACCGGGTCGCCGGACCGTTTATGCAGTTGCTGGCTGCGTAATTTTCCGTCCATCGCTGATGTGCGCAAAAATCCGAACAGTCGGAACCCTTCTGCTGATCAGTTTGCTGTTGGAAGTTTTTCTATTTAATTCCCGCAGTTTTGAACTGATCGGTAGGCATTCATCCGAAGAAATCCGTGTTCTCCCGTCTGAAATGACGGAATCGGACAAGGATGGAAGGCGGTCGTCTTCTTTCCGGATTGACGATCCGACCCGGGTTCCGCAGAATTTGCGCAGTGTTCAGCTCGATTTCGAAATCCCTCCGACGGATATTCTGCGCGGGCAGATCCATACCGAAGAAGAAGGTTCACTGTCCGGACATTCGCGTGAAATTAAAATCATTCCGGCTGTGGAACACAGCCGGAATATATTTCTTTATCCCAGCGCTCGAGTGACTGCGGTGACTTTCACACTGGAAACGGAAGCGCCGTCCGCAATCCGGATCGTTTTCAACCAACCGCTGCCAATCCGGGTAAATGGTTGGCGGCTTCTGATCTTGTTCCTCGCGCTCGGATTACTGTATCTGCTGCGTCCGGGATCTCCACTGTATCGAATCCGGTTTGACCTGAGGGATCGCCGACAGCAGGCCGCGTTTCTAATTCTGTTTCTCAGTTACTGTGGCTTTCTGATTTGGACGGCGATCAGCACTTACCCGGATCTGGAAACGATGCTGCGGTCCGATAATTTTGCTTTTTGGAATAAAGATCATTACCAATTGTTGACGGAAGCGCTGAAGAGCCGCTCCGTTTCGTTGGCGGCCGAACCGCCGGCGGCGCTGGAAACGCTGCGGAATCCCTATGACGGTGAAGAACGTCTGCAGAACGGGATCTCTGACGCGGATATCTATTGGGATACAGCCTATTTCGGCGGGAAATATTATGTCTATTTTGGTGTCGTTCCGGTGGTGACGCTTTTGCTGCCGTTTCGGCTGCTGACCGGACGGTATCTGCTGAATGATTTTGCGGTACTGGCTTATGCCATCATCGGCTCGCTGGGGTTGCTATGCTGTTATTTCTGGTTTTTGCGGCGTTATTTTTTGCAGCTTTCAGCGCCGATGGCCTGGATAGGCGCTGCG
>CALCQT010000415.1 GCA_937894825.1 uncultured Anaerolineaceae bacterium | reverse complement strand
CTCCCCGATCAGCCTCATATCACCAAAGAGGCCGGTGTCGCCGGCAAAATAGATGCGCCGGCCAGCCTGATCCGTCAGCACAAAGCCTAACGCCAGCCCGCCATAGCCGCCATCCGGCAGTGACGAGCCATGGACTGCGCTGACGGCCTTGACCGAACCGAATACGGTCTGTCGTTCTCCACTGATATACAGCGGCAAGGTTTTTTTCACGCCCCGTTCATCCAGCCAATCGCAGATTTCGGTATTGCTGATGACCGGCGCGCCGGATTTTCCGGCAATTTCGATCGTGTCACCGATATGGTCATTATGCCCGTGCGTCACCAGAATCAGGTCCGGCGAAAGATCCGCGGGGTTCGTCGTTGCAGCCGGATTTCCATTGAGATACGGATCCGTCACGACTCGAAATCCGTCAAAATCAAACAAAAACGCGGCATGCCCCAGCCAGGTAATCTTTGTACTCATATTTTCCCCTCATTGAAGCAACAATTCATAGCAATATTGAAGAAAGCGCCTTATTAGTCGCCCTCTTCGAAAAAAAATCGCTGAATTTCATTCAGTTGCTACAATGTTACCACCTGACCGGATGCAGCCGATTCGTAGGCCGCATGAACAACTTCGACTGCCCGCAGCCCATCCTCACCGCTGACCGCCGCCGGGCGTTCCTCCCGGATTGAAGCGATAAATTCGTTGATCATGGCCTGGTTCGAATCTGATCCCCAATCCACCCAACGCTGTCCCTGAACATCATGACTGAAAACCGTCAGTTTCTGCCGGAAGGCATCCACCTGCAGTGCACCCCGCTCCGTAACGACCTCAAAATCCAGCCCGCCCCAGGTCGGATAATAATCCGGTCGGGACCAGGAAGAATCAATGCTGGCAAAAACACCGTTGCGGAATTTCAGCATCGCCATACCGGCCGTCTCGACTTCAACTTCTCCGGGATGGAAAGCCTGCCTGGATTGTGCGTAAACGCTTGCCACTTCCGAACCGGTGATCCAGCGGAACAGATCCGTCAGATGCACCAGATGATCCTGCAGCGCACCACCGCCGGCCAAAACCAGATCGACAAACCATTTCCGGTAAAGCGAAGGCATACGCCCTTCATTCGAAGAACTGAAACAGTAAATTTTTCCGGCCGCTCCGGAATCCAGCGTCCGTTTCACCTCTATCACCGGCTCCGAAAAGCGCATGGGAAAAGCGGTCATCAGGTTGACCCGGTTCGCGGCAGCCAGAGCCACAATCCGCTGCGCATCCGCCAATGTCGTCGCCAGCGGTTTCTCACAGCAGATATGCCTGACTCCGGCCTCGATTGCCCGTTCCACCATGCTCAAATGCGCATTATTCTCACTGCAGATCACCACGCCATCCGGTTTCTGGGCAAAAAAGCGTTCAAAATCATCGGTCACCGGCGTCTGATATAAGTTCCCGAACGTTTCAGCGCGCTCCGCATCCAGGTCAACAATCCCGCTCAGCGTAACGCCGGGGATTGCCCGGATATTCTCAATATAGGCCTCCGCATGGATATGCGCAAAACTCATCATGCCAATTTTCACGGATTTCGTCACAGCACACCTCCTGACGACAACGATTCAATGGAGACCGGCATGCCTGCGGCGACAGACTCCCGGGCCGCGCAGGCGATCTGCACCGCTTTCAAGCCATCCAACGCAGTCACCCGTACCTCAGCCCCGTCCGTAATGGCATTATAAAATGCCCTGAGCTGGGCAGTGTATGGGCTTTCAGCCAGCGGGCTCCCGGGCAACCCGACATCGGGCGCATTGCCGTCTTCCCGAATCAGGACACGAATCGGAGAAGAATCCACCGAATCGAAACGGATGTTCCCGCGCTCACAGTTGATATCCAGCCCAGTTTGGAAATTCGGCGCCGGATAAGCCCAACCGCCGATCACATGCGTCAAAGCGCCGTTTTCATGGGTCAGAATCGTTAAGGCATAATCAATCGGCGCGTCA
>CALCQT010000414.1 GCA_937894825.1 uncultured Anaerolineaceae bacterium | reverse complement strand
ACAGAATCATCATCACGATCATTGAATTCTGCGTTTGTCTGTCCGCAATACCGTTTATCCGCTTTTCCGTCAGCGCTGACGCAATCTGGTCTCCCCGGGAAGATGATTTCTTTGAGGAGCACTGGATGGAATGTGAATATGGAGACGGACGGTATTATCAGGCAAATGGTGCTGATGGAACAATCACCTTATGGAATTTTCCCAATTCAATTCGCAGGATTGCCGAATATAAAAACGGGACGGAATTTAAGGTTGTTTGGTTGTATACCGATGAAAACAATGTCGTATGGACAGTACTTGAAGATTACGTTGAAGAACCAATCAAAGGCTCAAAATCCGGCGAAACACAACGGGAATACTTCTCAGGCTGGGTCCGAATGTCCGATTTATTGCTTGTGTATGATCATATTTCTTTTGTTGAGGAACATGAAAAGCTGCTGGTTCCGTTCGAGGGGCAAATCAATCCGGCTCATAATTTGGCTGATTTTATTTACTGGGATTATCCGGGATCGGAAAAAATTAATGAGACCTGGTTCAACGAACATATCGTACTGGAACCGGGAGACGAACAATTTCTGTATGCATATTTTGATGAGAATGATCGCCCCTGGGTGTATATCGAAGTCTATCATGGGAAACTGGCCAAAGGATGGGTTTATTTGGATGACCCGCTGAATAGCAAATTTCATGAGTTGAATTGAACTTCAGGCAATCCGATGGGCGACCGGTTTCGCAGTCAGCAATTCAAAATGCGCAAAAAGATAATCCGCGGCTTTCTTTTTAATTCGAAAGAATTACATAAATTTCGAATTGCGGATTTGTTCAGCGGTCAGTTATTTTTCCTGCCGGCGTTGTATCTGCAGGAGGTGATAGACCCGGCTCTTTCGGGTGACGCTTTCCAAAAAGGGAACCCCGTTTCCGGCGGAAAGGCTTTAGTCTATTATGGGCAGGCGTCGTCCCTGAACAGTGAGGAACTGCTGACCGCCGGCCTGCCGCTCCTTCTGTTTACAGGAATGGTTACCCTTGGCGCGTACCGCGTCATCCGAAATAAATGGGACGCAAAAATCAGAAATGAGGTTCAAAATGAATGAAATCCCTCAGAAGATAAACAATTTTTTCTGTCCAAATTGCGGTGCGAAAATTGACGGGACGATGTTCTTTTGTCCGGAATGCGGCGCCAGGATCGAAACCGGTGGAATTGTCTCAGAGGACCCGGCGGATAGTCCTGTCTTGCCGGCGGATGACAGGCTGATAAAATCCGGCGACGGGAAATACCGCTGGCTATACGAGATGAATATGTGGAAAAACCCGACCATCCTGATCACTGTCTATAAAGTGTTGGGGATCACGGTTTTGCTCTGTGCCGCTTTGCTCTTCATCCTTTTTGTAATCAGCGGTGACAGTGCCGAGGTAGCGGCGGAAATCGTTGGAACCTTCCTGATTTATACCATCCTGATCCTGGCTGTTCTGGCAGTCCCCGCCTATATCCTGGTTAGTCTGCTGAGCGGCGGAAAATATTGTGTCGTTTTTGAGATGGATGAAAAGGGTGTAAAGCATATCCAAATTCAAAAGCAGTTCAAAAAGGCCAGGCTGCTGGCTATGCTCGGCGTCCTGGCCGGGGTCGCGGCGGGAAATGCCACCACAGCCGGAGCCAATCTTCTCTCATGGTCAAAGAAAGCGTCATACAGCAAGTTTGATTCCGTCAGATCGATCAAAGCGAATAAAAAGCGTAATACGATCTATCTGAACAGCAGCGCAACTTTCAACCAGATTTATGTTTCAGAAGATCAATTTGATTTTGTGTTGGGTTATCTGATCGAC
>CALCQT010000413.1 GCA_937894825.1 uncultured Anaerolineaceae bacterium | reverse complement strand
GGGCGCTGGTGGTTCCGACCGCGATGACGCGTCCGCCGGACGCTTTTGTCCTTACAATTTTTTCTGCCGTTTCTGAAGCGAGTTCACACCATTCCTGATGGATATGATGCTCTGTGGGATCGTCTTCCGTGACCGGCTGGAATGTGTCCAAGCCGACATGCAGCGTCACCGAGGCAAAATCTGCTCCGACAGCCTTGACCGCCTCAATCAGGCGCGGGGTAAAGTGCAGTCCTGCCGTTGGAGCGGCGGCGGATCCGGTCTCTTTCGCATAGACTGTTTGATAGCGTTCCGGATTTTCTAACCGTTCGTGGATATAGGGCGGCAGCGGCATCTGGCCATTCCGCTGCAGAAAGTCGGATAATGACCCCTCAAACCGGATCAGGCGCCGTGCACCGTCATATTCCGCCAGAATTTCAGCCCGCAGATTTTCATCCAGTGCCAACACTTTTCCTGTGGTGACGCGTTTCCCGCCCACCAGCGCTTCCCAGGTGTGGTCCGCTGTCTGTCGCAACAGCAGCAGTTCAACCTGCCCACCGGTGTCCGCTTTGCGGGCATGAATCCGCGCCGGCAGGACTCGCGTCTGATTCACGACCAGCAGGTCGCCGGGGTGTACAACTTTTGGCAGATCATAAAAATGCTGATGCGACGTGGTTCCATCAACCCGGTTATAGATCAGCAGGCGGGAGGCGTCACGCGGTTCCAGCGGCGTCTGAGCGATGCGCTCAGGCGGCAGAATATAATCAAAATCAGTTGTTTTCATAGGTAATTATCGAAGCTCAGAACAGATTTGCTTGTTTGGGCTGCGTCTCATTCTCCGCTGTTTCCGGATGTTGGATTCCCAGGTGGGTATAGCCTTTGACGGTCACACAACGCCCTTGCGGGGTACGGTCAATGAAGCCTAACTGCAGCAGATAGGGCTCGACCACTTCCATGATGGTATCGGATTCCTCGCTGATCGAAGCGGCGATGGTGCTCAGCCCGACCGGTCCGCCGCGATATTTTTCGATGATGGTCAGCAGCACCCGGCGGTCAACGTCGTCCAACCCGGCACGGTCGATATTCAGCAGTTCCAGCGCGCTCTCTGAGACGGGCTTATCAATGATGCCATCTGCTCGAACCTGGGCATAGTCCCGAACCCGGCGCAGCAAACGCAGCCCGATGCGTGGGGTGCCGCGTGATCGGAGTGCAATTTCATGGATTCCGGCCTCGTCAGCGCTGATGTTCAATTTTCCGGCAGCCACCTGAATGATCTTCTCCATGGCCGGCAGTTCGTAATAGTTCAGACGGTAGACAGCCCCGAAGCGGGCCCGCAGTGGGGCGCTGACCAGGGAGAGACGGGTAGTGGCGCCGATGACCGTGAACCGCGGCAGCTTCAGCCGGATGGAGCGGGCGGAAGGGCCCTTGCCGATCATGATATCCAGTACAGCATCTTCCATGGCCGGATAGAGGATCTCCTCAACGGCGCGTCCCAGACGGTGAATTTCGTCGATGAAAAGGATGTCCCCTTCCTGCAGGTTTGAGAGGATGGCGGCCAGGTCTCCGGCGCGCTCAACGGCGGGGCCGGCTGTGATCTTAATATTGACGCCCATCTCATTGGCCATGACGTGCGCCAATGTCGTTTTTCCAAGGCCCGGCGGACCATAGAACAACACATGGTCCAGGGCTTCCTTTCGATGACGGGCAGCGGAGAGAAGGATGGCCAGATTCTCCCGCACCTGATCCTGTCCGGTAATTTCGCTCAGCATGCGCGGACGCAAAGCAAAATCAACCCGGTCATCTGAAGGAATCATTGCGGGATTGCTCAGTCGCTCATTTTCCATGAGTATAATTATAACAGTTCCGAGTTATGGGCAGCAGCGATGGGGACAGCGCGTCGAAAGATGGATCAAGTGGTAAAAGTCAACCGGATTTTTTCCAAAAAGGCGCCTGCCGTCTCTGCAACATGCCTGTATAGAGGAGCGTATTGCGCTCCCGCTGTAGCTCAAAAATTGAAAAAGGAGTTTTCATGTTTGGATATCATATTGCGAAACATCCGGTTCTTGAACAGAAAATGATCTGTCTTTGGTCCGAAGAGGATCATTGCCGCAAATCTGAAATCAACCTGCTGCCGGGATTTGGCTCCAATTTGTGCAGCTTTGCAGTCGATGGTTTGGAGTATCTGCATCAGGCGCCCATGCCGGTCATTGGAACCAAATACTTTGGAACGCCCGTGCTTTATCCCTTCCCGAACCGGGTGCGGAACTGCCGGTTTACTTTTGACGGGGTCGAATACCGGTTGCCGGATAATGATGGCGGACGATCGCTGCATCTGCTGGTGTCTGATGCGCAATTTGAATCTGAAACCCCGGTGGTGAAGGACGACGCTGTTTCGGTCAAGACCCGGCTGGACATCGTTCCCGGTCATCCGCTTTATGATATTTTCCCGATCGCCAACCGGTTGGAGTTGGTCTACACACTGCGGAATTCGAGCGTGGATATTGACGTGCGGATCACCAATCTGGACTCGAAGAAACGTTTCCCGTTCGGCTTTGGGATCCATCCTTATTTCAATATTTTCGGTACCAAGGATCAGGTTCATCTGCATGTCCCGGCAAAAAAGTGGATGGAAGCGGTCAGTCTGCTGCCAACCGGAAAATTGATTGATCTGGATGAGGCGCCGACTGATTTGAGCAAGCCGACTGCCATTAAAGGGCTGACGCTGGATGAAGTCTGGTTTGGGATGGAAGCGAAAAAGCCGCAGTCGATCACTTATGATGCGATTGGTCGAAAACTTGTGATGAAAGCCAGTGAAATTTTCACGCACAGTGTCACTTACACACCACCGTTTGAGGCTTTCCTCTGTGTGGAAAATCAGACCAATTCCACGGATTGTCACAATCTTTATGCGCGCGGGTTTGAAAAGGAAGCCCATTTATTGATTCTGGATCCGGGTGAAAGTATCGGCGGGACGCTTTCTTTCTTGATTGAGCGTATTTAACCGTTTCTTTGTTACAATTAGCAACAAATGAGACGAAGCCGGTATGCATTTCACTTTTTTTAATACCGGTTCGGAGGATGTTATGGCAAAAAAAGAAAAAAACACCAATTTTGGGATTGACCCGGAACCACTGGATTTCTCGAATGAAAGTTGGTCATGGAAAGGAGAAATTCCGAACCTGCCGATTCAGGCGGACGGTTTTTCCTATGACGTGATTGATGAAGACGGGAATGATAAGACGGCGGTGGCGCTGGGCATTTTGGGCATGATTATTATTGTCTTCAATGCAAGGAGTCCCAAAATTCGAGAGAAGGATGTTCAACCGGTTTTTCATGAGGTCATTGGAACACGTAACTGGCATTCCCTGACGGAAAAAGAAGGGAACCAGTTGAGCAAGGCCGCAATTAATAAATTGACGGATGCTGAGATGAGCGGCGATGTTTTTGATTTGGCTTCCTTTGCACCGCTGGAAGTCAAACGGGCTCTGCTGCGCAAACTCTTTGTAATCGCCCGATACCGGATTCAGGAGGATTTTGCCGAAGAGGCCGAAAGGCGGATTGTTGAGGATATTGTTCCGCTGATTTTCGCTTATCCTGAATATGAATTGGCTCAATTGACCGGGTTGATCATTAAACCGAAAATTGAAGTGGAGCCGATTTCTTTTGAGCAACCGAAAGATTCCTCTGATTGGGAACAGGATACAACTGTCGAAGACAATGCAGCGGAAACGGAAGCTGAAGCGGAACGGAAGTTGCCGATTACAGGCTCGCTTGAACCGAACGCGGATGAATTGCTGCAACAAGAATTAACCGTGCTTCGGGAAGAAATAACACCGGACAGAGATCCGCGCCAAAGCGCTCCGAGGGAAGAATATGTTCCCTTCTCTGATATGGAACGGGAGAAACGGGAAACCATCCAGCAATCCCGGCAAAAACCCGCGCAACCGGTAAAAGGTTCGGAGAATTTTGCTTCCCAACCGCAATTTGTGCAGCCATCCATGCCTGAAACATCGTCCGGTTATGAACAGGCCGTTTCCGGGCCGGCGGTCGTTCCGGCGCCTCCGATGCCTCCGGTTCCAGAGCATATTCCACGTCCGGATTTGGAGAATGTGCCGAAACCGCCTGCCCCGAAAGAAATTAATTCACAGTCGCCGCGCGGGTCTTCTCAATTCCCGCAGCCTGACATTCCACCGATTTCGGGCTACCCAGGGACGCCTTACCCTGAAGGGGCACGTTACCCTGAAGGGGCACGTTACCCTGAAGGGGCACATTACCCTCAAGGGGCACATTACCCTGAAGGAGCACCTTACCCTCAAGGGGCACGTTACCCTCAAGGGGCACATTACCCTCAAGGGGCACCTTACCCTCAAGGGGCACATTACCCTGGAGGGGCACCTTATCCGCAGGCACCTTATCCTAATACACCTTACCCTCAAGGGGCACCTTACCCTGAGGGGACACTTTATCAGCAACAACCTGCTGCGGTTGATCAAGGGCAAGGCTGGCCGGCACCCCAGCAGAATGCACAGCCCGGATCTGCACACAATCAACACCCTGAGGGGACACCTTACCCGCAAGGGGCACCTTACCCGCAAGGGGCACCTTACCCTCAAGAGGCACCTTACCCTGAGGGGGCACTTTACCCGCAACAGTCTCCGGCGGTTGGT
>CALCQT010000412.1 GCA_937894825.1 uncultured Anaerolineaceae bacterium | reverse complement strand
CGTCATAAGCGCCACCGTGCCGATTCAAACAACCGGAAATGGTCCGAGTTCGAGCGCGACCGGACAATGGTCGCTGCCCATCACATCGCTGTGGATCAGGCTGTCAACAATTACATGGCGCAGGCGGTCCGAAGTGATGAAATAGTCGATCCGCCAGCCCGCGTTGTTCTGCCGGGCGTTGAACATATAAGACCACCAGGTGTAAGCGCCGCCTTTGTCCGGATACAGCCAACGGAAAGTGTCCGTGAAGCCGGAGGCCAGCAATTCGGTCATCTTGGCGCGTTCTTGCGGTGTGAATCCGGCGTTCTCGCTGTTGGTTTTGTAATTTTTCAGGTCGATTTCATTGTGCGCGACATTCAGGTCGCCGCAAAGAATGACCGGTTTTTTTTCATCCAGCCCCAACAAATATGCCCGGAACGCGTCTTCCCATTCCATGCGGTAATCCAGACGCGTCAGACCCCTTTGCGCGTTGGGGGTATAGACATTGACCAGGAAAAAATCCGGAAATTCCAGTTTGATGACGCGCCCTTCCGTATCGTGTTGTTCCTGTCCGATCCCATAACTGACAGCGAGCGGCGGGATGCGGGTGAAGATTGCGGTTCCGGAGTAACCTTTTTTCTCGGCGCTATTCCAGTACTGTTCATAGCCGGGCGCGTTGACCTCGGCCTGTCCGGTCTGCATTTTTGTTTCCTGAATACAGAAAATGTCCGCGTCGGCTGCGTTGAAGAAATCCATAAAGCCTTTCCCCAAACAGGCCCGCAGCCCATTCACGTTCCACGATATCAGTTTCATGCATCCCCGCTTTCTTTTTCGTATGGTTGTCCGAAGCCGTTGAGGCTGAGAATTTCATTCAGCGCTTTTCGTGATTTTTTGCGCGGTCCGGGCCGTTTGGGGTAACCGAATAATACAACGGCTCGAACCCTGAAAGATTCAGGAATATCGAACGATGCTTTCAGTTTGTTTTCGTTAAAGATACCCAGAATACAGGTATCCAGTCCCAGCTCGGTTGCTGAAAGTGTCAGGTAAGCCAGCGCGTTCCCGACGTCCATGTGGGCATAATGCTGGTGATTGATTGAGCCCCCCATCCGTGCCAGCAGCGTCGCTTTGCCTTCCAGAACGATGATTGCAGCGGGAGCCTGGGCCGCAAACCCGTTCATGCCCGGGATGACATCCACAGTGGCTTCAAGCAGCTTTTTCTTTGCGTCCGCTTCGTCGACGATGATAAAATGCCAGGGTTGGCTGTTGCAGGCGGAGGGCGCCAATCCGGCGGCCTCTACGCATGCCACCAGTTTCTCACGGGAGACCGGTGTATCCAGATAGCTTCGGCAGCTCTCGCGCCGGGTGATCAATTCAAAAAAGTTCATAGCTCATTTCTCCAGATTCCTGGTAAAAATCGGCAGGATAAACTCCAGCGTTTTTTGTTCCTCTTCCCGGGAACTGATTTCCCCGTCGATCCAGGCGTTGCGCAATGGTTTCAGAATTGATGCGATCCAACTTCCTGGCGGATAGGGCAGTTTTCTCAGGTCTTCCCCGGTTGTATATGGTTTCGCAAAGCGCCAAATCGTCACAAACTTGCGGATGATTTCCCCGATTTTGGGGTCATCCTTTTGACAATCATAATAATAAATCGCTTCCAGCGGAAGGTGTTCCAGGAAAGCCGTGATCTCGCTCGGCCAGGCCGCGGCGATGTCCGGCAGCCGATGATTGAGTGCCGAAGCGGCCAACAGCATTTTTTCAGTGGCTTGCGGCAGCTGCAGGCGCCGGCTGATCTCCGAAAGGTCCTCCTGGCTGTAATTTCCCCACCAAACCAGATATTTCCCGTTGTTTTCGAAAAAGTGCTCCCGGTCCGGAAAAAAATCCTGCCAATAGTCCGCAGCGGTTGTCCCCAGCATTTTCTGATAATTCTTCGAGTCCTGTTCGTTCCAGTGGATGGCGGGATGGATGCGGGCCAGCAATCCGGCTTTATCCAGCCGGGCCAGACCGACTTCGGGTGATTTTTCCAGAAAGAAGAGATCCAGTTCGTGCAGAATGCGGCGGCCGGAAACCTGTTTGATCAAAGACTGGGCCTCTTTCAGCAGCAGCATGGTATGTTTTTCGATGGTGAAACCGAAACGCTGCTCAAAACGGATGGCGCGCAGCATGCGCGTCGGGTCGTCGGTGAATGAGAGCGAATGCAGCACCCGGATCAGGCCGCGCTGCAGGTCATTGAAACCGCCCCAGAAATCGAGCAGATCGCCGAACCAGGCGCTGTCCAGCCGCAGTGCCAGCGTGTTGATGGTGAAATCGCGCCGGTGGAGATCGAGTTTGATGCTGCTGCGTTCCACTTTCGGCATGGCGGTCGGATAGTCATAAAATTCGGTGCGTGCGCTGATCAGGTCCAGCATGGGCGGCAGCGGCGTGTTCTTTTGGCCGTTGCCGGATGACTCGGTAGATTGGCCGGACGCGGAGGCGGCCTGAATGGCGGGGTGAATACTTTCGATCAGCCATTTCGCGGTTCCGAAACGGCTGTGCGTTCGGACGGTTCCGCCATACGTGCTGACCAGAATCTTTGCCAGGCGCACGGCATCCCCCTCAACGACAATGTCAAAATCCATCACCGGGTGTTCAAGAATCAGATCCCGCACAAACCCGCCGACAATATAGACCGGATAGTGGAGCGTATACGCCGCATCCGCGACCATTTTGATCAGTGCCAGATGAGCCGGCGGCAGAACCCGTTTCAGCATCTGCGCGTAGTTTCGGTTTCCCGGAATGCTGCCGTTTCCACTGAGCGTTTTGATCAGGTCGGTGCGGGTCACGATGCCGATAATTTCACCATTGCGATCGTCGATGACCGGGATTTGGCCCCAACCGGAAAGATTCATGATCTCCTTCAGGTAATCAATCGGATGGCCGGCTTTGACGGTGAAATCACCGTGCTCCATAATCGTTTCGATGGATGGATCCAAATCAAAGGCGATAGCTCGTTCAACCGAACGGCGGTTCAGCAGTCCGACCAGCTTTTTATCCGCGTCAATGATCGGATACCCTTCATATCCATAGCGGCGGATCAGTTTCGCCACTTCGCGGATGGGTGTGTCCAGCGGAATCAAGAGCGGTTGGGTGGACATGATTTGCGCGACGGTGATGGGCGGCGTGACGAAACCGGGCAGCATGGCCAGCAGTTCCTGACGGAGCAGCGCCAGGCGCTCCAGATGGTCCATGTCTTTTTCCAGAATGACCAGCCCGGCGGCGCCCCGCGCGTGTCCCCCGCCGTGAAAGCGGCGCATGATTTGTCCGACGTCAATGCTGTCCGTGGTTGAGCGGCTGATGAGCCGGATGCCGGAACGGGTCGCAATCAGGACGAAAATTGCGTCCGGAGAGAGCATGTCGCGCAGGTGATGGGCGACACTGGAGAATTCGTCGCCGATATCCCGCGCGTCGGCGGTCGCGACGACGATCTGCTGTCCCATGAGGGTGATCTGCTGACAGGATTCCAGCAGGCGGTCACAGAGCTTGATCTGCGGTTCCGTCAGCGGTTGGTTGACAAAACGCCGCAGAATGTCCAGGTCGGCGCCCTGTTCCAACAGCCAGGCGGCGGCGGCAACGTCGCGGGGACTCGTGCTGCTGTAGGTGAGATTCCCCGTATCCTCATAGATGCCCATCAACAGCAATGTGCAGACGATGGGTTCCGGAAATTTATTTTTCTCACGCAGCGCTTCAATCAGAATGGTGGTGCAGGCACCGGTGCGTTCGAAGCGGCATTTCCAGTTTTCGGGCAGCGACTCTCTGGGTTGGTGATGGTCAATGACGGCGACCGTCGTCGCTTCCGTCATGCGGGCGGTGTTGCTGATGGTCTGCGTATCGACCAGCAAAACGGAATCGATGGGCTTATTTGGCAGATTGTCCCAGGTTTTGAACGAGAAGTCGCTTTTATATTCGGACAGGAAGGTGACCAGGTTGCGGTTCATCCGTTTGGGAACAACGGCGCTGCGCTTCGGTTCGAGCAGCGCAGCGGCCTGAAGCGAGGCCAGCGCATCGAAATCGGCCTGTTCGTGAGTCAGAATAATGTTCATGGGGACCATCTGGTTTCAACCGGATAAACCGACAGATCTCCGGTTGAAAGCTCAAGAACGCAGAAGCTGCGCTCGCCCCGTACGGCCCCTCCGAGTGCGCCGGGGTTAATGACGCGGGTTTTGCCGATTCGTTCGTCCCGTAAGCGGTGGGTGTGCCCGTGAAAAACATAATCGTAGCGGCCGTTTTCGGTCAGGCTGCGATAGAGCGGCAGATTATGGCCGTGGATGGCGGCGATCGATTTTCCATCCAGGGTTGCGGTGTAAATTTCTCCGCTGCTGCTGCCCGGGCGGCATTCCTGAATGGCCATCTGGAGTCCGAACGTGTCCATGTCCCCATTGCCTAAAACGTGATGGATGCAGAAATCGTGAAAGGCTTCGGCGGTCTCGTCGCGGGTCATGTCGCCGCAATGGATGATTGTGTCCACCTTCAATTCCTTCAATTTCGAAAGTGCGCTTTGGATGTTATGAAGGTTGTTATGGGTATCGGATAAAAGTGCAATTCTCATGTCGCTGGCGTGGCCCGTCGGATGGGATGGTATTAAAAAAGTCAGGTCGATCTATAAGCCGCATTCTGTTCAGAGGAGATAATGAGTTCTCCCACTGAGATGACCATCTCTCTGGGACGCACGT
>CALCQT010000411.1 GCA_937894825.1 uncultured Anaerolineaceae bacterium | reverse complement strand
TTCCCTACACGACGCTCTTCCGATCTCTTTATAAAAACACGGAAAAAACCCAGACATCCGATGGCGGCTTTTTCTAATAAGTTGGTTACCTCAAATGACTATGACGAAGTGAGTGTCACGAACGAAGATTTTGCCGCTATTTTGCTTCTTTTGGAGGATGGTATCCGAGCTCAGGTTAACGTTTCGCAGATGGCCGCGGGCCGAAAAAACCGGTTGTATTATGAAATTAATGGCGCGAAAAAATCACTTGCCTTTGATCAGGAGCATGCCAATGAACTTTGGATTGGAAACCGTGATAAGGCGAATGAGATTCTGCTGCGGGACCCGTCACTGACTCATGCGGAAGCCAGAGAGATCATGACCTACCCGGGCGGACATTTGGAGGGATATCCGGATACAATGAAGCAACATTTTTCAAAGATTTACCGTTACGTCACAAATGGAGATTTTCATGCTGAAAAAGATTTTGGAACCTTGGAAGACGGACATCAGATCTTGAAGATTAATGAAGCCATTGAAAAAAGTGCGCGGGAAGAACGGTGGGTCAGCGTTGATTGATTCAATCCTGACGCCGAAAGATATGGATTCCTGTTATATCGAGACGATGCTTGCTGAAAAGCGTCATGCAAATCTATCGTGTGTCATGCAATGTCATGAATCCGGTTGCTTTTGAGCGAAATGCCACACGAATTTCATGTATTTTTGAGATGAATTTGATATGATATAATGAATATCTGTTAAAAAGAAACTACTGAACCGTGAAGGCAAATAGTTGGGAGTAAACATGAGTAATAAGTTTCAAATCCGTGTCCACTCGGGCGCATTGAGAGGGCAGGCATTCGTAATCAACAAACCGGAATTCAAAGTCGGACGGGACCCATCTTGCGATATTGTTCTGACCGAAAATTCTGTTTCCCGGGTTCACCTGCTGATCTATTCTCAGGATTTTAATCATATTGTTCTGGTTGATAACAATTCAACCAATGGCACAACGGTAAATAACACCCCAGTTACGGCCCCTTTGCAGATATTTGAGAATGACGTCATCATGTTGGGTGGTGAAGTTGCATTAGCACTTGAGAGCCTGCCGGAAGTTCAGAATCCATATGCTCCATATTCTCAGCCTTCCGTCTCCTCTGTTCCGGAACAAGCGTATAATCCGGCGTCGAATATTCCTCCTTATCAGCCCCCGGTGGACCCTGCCGCTGCGGGAAATTCTCTGGCGGGTGGAAATTATGAAGGAAGCCCTGAGAAACCATTCAATGGCTATAATCAACAGGCAATCCCCACTCCAAATCAACTGGAAGAAAAGCGTATGGTAAATTCACAAAATTCCGATCCTAACCAAAATATCCCGGGACAGTCTTTTCCCGGTCAGCAGTATCCTGATCCACAAAATCCCTACGCTCAATATCCCGCTCAACAACCATATCCCGGATATCCTAATCAGCCTTATTCACAATCCGGATATCCACAGCAACCGTACCCGGGTCAACCTGCTGGCAATATGGCAACTCCTTATGGCGTGAGTCAGAATCCTTCGTCACAATATCCTGCCGCGCAAGGCCCTTCCTTCCAGCAACCTGGCATGGAACCTTCCGCCGGTGGAATGTACCAGCAACAATTTCAGCAATCCCAATATCCACAGACTCCCGCCCAGGCTCCTTATGATCCAAAATTCGCTGCACAGCAACAACCGGTGCAGCAGCCTTACGGACAACAACAACCGTGGGGAACTTCACAGCAAAACCCATATGGCGGACAGGGATGGCCTCAGCAGCCGGATCCGGCGTATCAGCAACAGGGCGGATGGCAAAGCCAGCCCAATCAACCTGGACAGCAGTACCAACAGCAGGGATACCCCTATAATCCGCAACAACAGGGATATGGGCAACCGGAAGGCCAGCCCTATGGCGCTTATCCGGGTTATCAGCAGGATTATGGAAATGTGGGATATCCGCAGGAATACCAGACGGATGATGAAGCAAACCGGCGAAAGAAATTATATATTATTCTTGGAGCGGTCTTATTATTCATCATTGCATTAATTGTGTTTATCATCATTATTGACAGCAATTATCTGTGGTGTGATGTATTCCCGTTCCTTTGGAGTCCTGAGGCTTGCGCGATTTATTCCAGGCCATGACTTATTGAGGTTTGAATAAGGATGTTCTCCGTTTGGCAGTCGCGGAATGATGACCCGGACGGAGAACATTTTCAATTAAGCAAATGATTAAAAACTTTCTTACCGATACGATTCACAGAATTCGTCCCGATCAACCGGTTGAATATCAATTTACCGAATCGGAAAATGAAGATCCGGTGCGGATTGTTCCCAATCGGTCTCCCCGGTGGCAAAACACAACCAAGCAATACATTGTTGTCACACTTTTGGTCCTGATCGGAATCAGTCTGTTCTTTTTACGGAATATGATCGGGCCTTTGATCTTTGCTTTGATACTGACTTATCTGAATCATCCCTTGGTATCTTTTCTTCATCGAAAAACCGGGCTTTCATGGAAACTGAGTGTCAGCGTTATATACATTGCGATTGTTTTAGGTATCATTGGTTTTCTTGCCTGGGGCGGGATCGCCCTTTATTCCCAGGCTGAGAATATGGTCGCTTTTTTGCTCGAATCGATTGAGAATTTTCCCGAAACGTTGAATGAGCTATTACAGGCGAATGAAAATGTTAGTCCTTTCGTCGCCCAATTCAATGATCTGTCTAATTCTGCTTTGGGAACGCAACTTTCTGAAGCACTTCAGGGATTATTACGAAATCTTGGCGGTGGTCTGGCAACTTTAGCTCAAGGTGCGATATCGAAATTGGGCTGGCTTTTTTTTATTCTCGGAATTTCTTTCTTTATCCTGTTGGAATCAAAAGGGATTGCGGTCGGAAGTGTTAAATTTCCGATTGAAGGTTATGAATTTGATTTTTTGATGGCCAAACAACAGTTTTCGAGGATCTGGAACAGCTTTTTACGCGGGCAAGTGATTTTGATGGTCTTTACGATCTGGCTTTACACAGTTGTATTTTCGATACTGAGCCTGCGCTATAGCCTTATTTTAGCTTTATTGGTGGGGTTGGCTCGCTTGATCCCTTATGTCGGCTCGACAGTTGCGTTTGCAGCTTATGCGTTCGTGGCGTTTTTTCAGGGATCCTCGATATTTGGTCTTGATCAAGGGACGTATGCCGCGGTTATCGTCCTGATTGCATTTGTTATTGATAAAGTGATGGATGGATTCCTGACCCCGAAAGTGATGGCCGACACCTTAATGATCCATCCTGCCTTGGTTTTGATTTTCGCCATCATCTGTTCCCGTATGTTTGGATTTATTGGTATCCTGATCGCAGCCCCGGTTGTGGCAAGCCTGAAACTGATTTTGAATTACATCCTTCGGAAGCTGCGCGATCAGGACCCCTGGGAAGGGATGCCAACAGTTCCACATTCAACGCCGTTGTCTGATATGATTGGAATGTACTACAGGAAATCACGGAAGACCATTTCTGTGATAAGCTTCAAAATTATGAGAAAATTGGAAGCGCTGGGCAGGTATATTAAAAGGCTGTATATAAAGAAGGATTCTGGTTCCGCAGGAACATAATAAAAGGATCACAAATCTCTTAGAGGCACAAGGAGAAACAAATGAATTCAATGGATATGAAGACGGATATTGTAGCGCAAACGGATAATTTTATCGTTTGGAAGGCTGACGAACCGGATGGGGAAACAACGTACCATCTTGAGGTTAACAACATCACAGTCCACTTTTTCCTTGAAGAGTGGGAAGAGTTTCTTTCATTCAAGAAACAATTTATTGGTATTCCCAAGGAAACAACCGGTATTCTCGCCGAATCCGATTCATATCTTGTGAACTGTGAAAAGATTGATTCCGGAGATATTGTTTATAATTTCGAGATTCCGGGTGCGACGCTATTCTTATTCGAAGATGACTGGGCCGAACTGATTGAACTGCTTCGGGATTTATAGAATTCAGAACAGAATTGAAGCAAGTTCTGACCGGTAGCTTCGTTTGCTTGGATCCTCATCCGGCAAAATTTCCAATAAGGCCAGTACTAACTTATGAGCAGAACCGTTTTGATAATGACGGTTCTGTTTTAATATTTCCAGCAGCCCATCTATTGCAAGATAAAATTTATTCTCGCTGGTGAAACGGACGGCAGTCCGATAGGCCATATCCAGATCAGATTCAGCGGGCAGGGTGTTATTTTTGAGCTGAATCTGAGCCTGCGCCAGCGGGATCAGCAACTCCGCTGAACGATACCACTTACTGGCCGGAAAGTCTTTCAACACATAGAGGGCGTCAAATGGTTGCTGTTGCAGTAATAAAGTTTTCGCGTAGCCATACAGGGCATCCGGATTCCCCGGTTTTTCTTCCAGAATGTCCAGATAAATTTGCTCGGCCTCCTGATAGTCACCATCCGTCAGCAGTGCGTTTGCTTTTTCAAGATCCAACAGTGATGGGTCGATTGCTGTTTCGGCCAGGCTGAGTAAATGCAGAATGCGGTGTTCCGGTTGAATACCAACCAATTCTCCGATTAACTGTTCCTGGAACATTAATTTTACGGTAGGTAATTTATGAATTGAAAATTTAGCCGCCAATAATGGGCTTTCGTCGATGTCGATGTGCGCCAAACGAATTTGACCGTTGAGCCGAAAAGCCAGATCCTCCAGGAAAACTTTGTAACTCAGGCTTTGCTTTGACCATTTTGCCCAAAAATTGATTAAGACGGAATTGTTAAGGGAATAGAGGATAACCTCTTCATCAAAGTTAAGCTCATTTACGTTGACAATAATTGATTCACTCATGTTCTTTACTTCAATCTGATTTCATAATGCACAGAACGTATCCGTATTATACGATAGGCCTGTCTCTTCTAGTAGCCCATTCCACCGGTTACAAAAGAAATTTTTGTATGCGGCATCAGCCTGAATGGCCTGCAGCGTTAATTCTTCGGCTTTACCAACCTGGTGACTTCTGATCAGGCTTTCGATAAAAGGCCACCATTCAAACGGCGCATTGGAACTGTTGGATTGCGGCGTGAACCCTTTGTCCAGTACCTCTGTTGATAACGCCGCTAAAGCATCCCAGGAATGAAATTGCCGCAGCAGGGACGCCTTTTGATAATAAGTGCACCAATTTGCAGGTTGTTCTCCGAAAATGGCAGGATCAGGCTGTGCTGAGGCTTCCCGGATGATCCGGGAAATGTCCGAATGTGGGATCCAACTTTTCTGGATTTCCGTCAAATGCGGATTGTCGATATCCTCCGGTGAGAAAATCCATACACAATTGGCAAATTGATTCTCGTAGTCCAGAAAAATGGATTGACTGGGCGCCGCGTAGAATTCGAAATTTCTTTTTTTTACGGAATAACCGCTGCGTTCCGAAAAGTATTTCTCCTGACTATGGAACACCCAGAGCGGGGTGGTTCCATCGGGATTGATCGGATTCTCATATAAAAGGTTGATGGCGCCGGATGTGGAGAAATTCCCCTGGAACGGGAACATAACTTCTTCGTCGACGATTGCCGTGTTGCTTTCCAGCGCCGGCATGCGCGTGCGCAGCTGCCAGAAAACGTTATTTTGGTCAAGCGTCTGCTGGCGGCCCAAATTGTTTGCTTCCAGTTGCTGGTGATAAAAAAAGGCGGACAAAAAAGCGATCGCGACCATTAATTTGGGATGCGGCGGGATCAGCCAGGCAATGAGTGCGTAAAAAACGAGTGCGACGCCGAAAATGGCAGGCAAAAAGATTCTCTCGACATGGGCTTGATCCACTGCCGCTAACGTATTATCACTGACGAGAGATGGCAGCAGGGCCAGAAATATCCACAGAAAACCGATCCCAAGATATCCTGCAATCGGTTTACCGGATAACAAATTTGAGTTGAACTCGATTTTCGAGAAAAAAAGAATAATCAGGAAAAAAAGCAATACGGAGAGAAGGATCGAAAATAGACTGAAGGGGCGAAACATGGTTTCGACGTTGATTGTGAACAGGCTTCCGACAAAGTCCGTAAAGATGTATGCGATATGTGCGATCATTGTTTTTGCGAAGGAAATTGCGGTTGCCATGGGCGCGGAAATGAAATCATAAAGCAGGCTTGGGTCTTTTGCTTCCTGCAGCGGGAAAATTTTCGTGTAGTTCAGGCGGTAGACGCAATAAATGCAAAAAAGAAACAATGAAGGCAGGAAAAACTGAAATGATTTCCGAAATGATTTTTTAATCGAAAATGACCGGGCTCGGAATGTAATAAATAACAGCGGCAGTTTTATCAATTCCAAAAACGCAAAGTATTCCATGATACTCAAATGGAGAAGCGTCAACAAAAGAGAGAAACTGCCGAATACGAGCGTTTTGGTTTTTTCGGCTGACTGTGCCGCAAGGATGATGAAAAGCACAGACAACAGAAAGAGCAGTGCGTTGAGATAATGCTGTGTATAGGCAACAGAAATATAGATCTGTGAGAAAAGCGGACAGAGGATATACAAACTGGTGATCATCAGGTTCGCCTGCCCGTTTTCAGGCCGCAGACTTCTCAAAATCCTGTAGATCACGATGCTGGTCAGGAATTTCAGCAGAATGATAAAAAGATGCCACAGACGAGGATCATTTTGAAGAAAACGGGCAAACAGGATATTTGTCCAGGCGGACGTTGGACGGTCCGCCATAAAATAATCCCAGTACGCTGTATCGCCAAATTTAACGCGCAGGAAAATCTGGCTCCAGTCATCCCAATAAAACCCTTGCGAAAAAATAAACAGTCCGTGGGCTGCCAGGCACAGAAACGCAAAAAAAGCAGCCAAAATTATCGGATTCTCCTGAATTTTGAGCCCGCGGATCCTTGCGATCAAACGTTATTCCTCGCCACTCGCTTGCGCCGGCAGGTTGATATGAACAATTTCGCCATGATAGTTAACCGTTATCTTCATCCCCATCATGCCGAGATAGGCTCTCACATCTTCCGGTATTCCTGTCTCAAAAATAGAATCAATCTGCTGATCCATGTTTTTCATCTGATTTTTCAGGATCGCGATGGTGAAGATGTCATCCTGTCCCATCATCGTCGCGGCCTGTTCACTGAGATAATCCTCATTGCCCGCGATCTGGTCCGTAAACGTCTTAAGAATCTGGCGGTCGACATCTTCTGCAAGTATATGCCGTTTGAAACCGTTGTCATCAACGATATAGTATGCATCCTGGCCGATACGATCGACCTCAACAGCCCGATCCATTTCGTCCACGATTAATCCCGCGAAAAGTGCATTCTTTGCCATGATAATTCCTGTTGCCTATTCCTGAATAAACGCAATGCCAGGGAGAATAAAGCGAGGGGAAGTTCTTGAGGCTTCGGTATAAGGCTCATTCGCCTGAAGGGCATCGGCCCCGACGGCAGATTCATTGTTGATGTAACAAAGGATGCCGTTTGCCAATCCCTGAGCAATTCTTTCTGTATTCTCTGTCAGCATACGATAATCCAAATTTAAATACCCTGTCTCAACGATTAATGAAGTGGTGTAGTCGTTGACCATATCGTACGAATAGAACATTTCAGGATCCGACGTAATGGTTGTTCCGAGATAAGTCATCCCGGTATTTCGGCTGTATCTGTCAACCATGCAGTTCTGAAAGTTTTTCGTCTCAACAGGGTAGGTGATCGTTCCGATTCCGGCTACTTTGAATCCGGACGATCACCTACCA
>CALCQT010000410.1 GCA_937894825.1 uncultured Anaerolineaceae bacterium | reverse complement strand
GAGAAGGAAGCATTCACATTGGCAAACAGATTGATTTCTTTTTCGAACAAAGCTGCCTCCGGGCTATCCGTAAACCATACCTGAATCGCCGCACGCAGACCATCCGCTGAAATTGTCGAATCGTACCGCCACGCCGTGTCCGGGATTCGGAACGAATTGACGGTGTCATCATAAACATCAAAATCGAGAATCGTGAAGGCGGTTGTAAACGGGGGTGTAACAGCATCCGAAAAATGAAACAGAACCGGCAAAACTTCACCCGGCAGCAGCTGGCTCATCGGCGTACCTGCTTCCATAGTCACAATGCGTCCGGCGGCGTCGGTCAGGTCAATTTTTATAGTAATATTTGATACAATTTTTTGGCCCGGATTGGTCACCTGGGCCAAACAGCTGACTGCCTCTGAGGGCAAAGGGAAACATTCGATTGCAATATTTTGAACATAACCGGAATACAGTTCCTGCAGAAAGGCGTTGTAGGAAGCTTCGTCGCTCGGGGGCAATATCAACACATCGCCGATCAGAATCAGCAAAGGATCCACGCCGGGATTCGCTGCCGTCAGTTGTTCCACAGACAGACCATTTTTGAAGGCGATTTCGGAAAAAGTATCCCCTTTTTTAACCGTATAGGTCTCAGCCCAAACAGGTCCCGCAGCAAATAGCAGCCATAGAAAGATGGAAAATGCAATCGCCCGTTTCATGCGATTGATCGTACCACAATTTTGTATCGGCTTTCCGCCCTGTCCGGCTGTAAAAAGCCGAAATACGATCCGAATTCAGCGGATTGAAACGCACATTGGGAGATTCAATCCGCTGACAGTCAAAACTTCAAGACAAAGAACAACTATAATTTGACAGGATCCAAAAGCTTTTCCGGAAGCTTTGTCCCTGTGATCACGCCATCCACCCACCAATGGTTGGATCCTGCGTCGCGAAGGTCCAGGCCGGCATACACCATCGTCTCAGAAAGCGGATAACGTGCCGCTTTATCCTCGTCACACAAATCATTCACCATGCCACGAACAGCGATTTTTGTCTGAGGTGGTACCCGCAGCCACCATAAACCATCCGCTTCATAACAATTATCTCCGGCCCAACGATCCTGATCACAAAACTGATATTGCAGTTCACGGAAAGTATTGTTATCCGAGATCTCTGTCCAGGCATAATGCCGGAACCCGGACACATTACAGTCTGCATACAGGTAAGTGCATCCAATATCCCAGCGTGAATTATTCAGTTGGATCCAGCGGGGTAATTCCACCACATTGGAATATAAAAAGTCTGTGTTCTCAACGATAAAGTAATAATTCAGTGAGCAGACATCTTCCCCATTTGGATCAATGTAATAACCACCTTCCACACGATTTTTGTTCGCGACAGTCGGGAATTCCAACGCATTACAGATATCACCTTCCTCAAACAAGCTTCCCGAGACAGCTTTCCGTTTGTTATTGATCTGCAGATCAAACTTGAGCTCAATTTCACCGACTAACTCACCATCGTCATTTTCTTTCGATAAATTATGAGAGAAATTCACAACTTTCCCGCGAATAGAAACTGCACTGTTTTTTGGCAGCAACAATTTTCCATTGCTCGCGGCACATGCCGTACCGCTGTTCGCGTCTGCATAATGTTTTGGATTCCACAAGGCGACCGGTATTTCTTTACAGAGATAACTTTCTTCCTCAATGTAGTAGTACGTGACATCAACTTTTGCTCTGCGCGGCAGTGTTACAACCGCATCCTCTGAAGATTCATTGACTAGGAGGAGATAAAAGAACGCATCGGTCGAACAGAGTTCGAATGAACCGGTTGTCGTTGCATAGGGCAAGTAGGCTGGGCCAATCGGACCATCCACGCCGGCTTCTTTGATGTCATCAATCACTTTTCTTTGATTATTTTGGATTTGAAGTCCCGCGTCAGCCAAAACAACGTTAGATATCAAAAGAAAACTAACCAGATTAATCAGAACCCAAGCTGTTTTTTTCATTTTTCCCTCCGATTCCTATGTAAAATAATAATCTCTTATCCTTTTTCTATGCTCCTACTATATTTATTGCAAGTTCCGTGCCTCTTCGGAATTGACACGCCTTTGTTTTTTATGAAAATAAGGCGGGATTTTTTAACCTGAAACAGGACATTCGTGATAGAATATCGCGGATAAGCCCCCATCGTCTAGCGGCCCAGGACGTGGCCCTCTCAAGGCCAAAACGAGGATTCGAATTCCTCTGGGGGCACTTCTTTATTTAAAGCATCATGCAATTTCCCGAATAAGTTGGGACACTTCCAGAAAATATCCGGGGCCGCGCCACAGATTCCACAGAATTTAAGCCCTAGCGATCCATTGATAAAGCCCACCTCAATACCATTAGCCAAATTTAAGGATCTGCAAAGCAATTATTGTAATTTTTTTCACAAGATTTTCCCCTTCCAGGCATTTCCATAATATCCTTAATCACTATTCAATTTTGAATAAGTCTACTTAGGAGTTTTTGATGATGAAAAAAGTACAGGTAATCACGGGAGGCGGCAGTGGAATGGGACTGGAGGTCGCTAAAGTCCTGGGAACGCAAGGCCCGGTCTTAATCGGAGGCAGAACCGAAAAGAAGCTTGAAACAGCTTTGCAGGAATTAAAAGCCGCTGGCGTTGAAGCCGTTGCGATGGCTTGCGACGTGTCCGACAAAGATTCGGTCGCCGCTTTTGCAAAAAAAGCAAACGAAATGGGTGAAATCGCCAACGTAATCCACTGTGCGGGAGTTTCTCCTTCCATGGGAGATGCCGAATCGATCCTGCGCATCAATATGGTAGGCACAGTCCATGTGGTGGAAGCATTCTACCCACTGATGGGACAGGGTTCCGTTTTGATCAATATCGCGTCGATGGCAGGATATTTCGTCCCGATGAACGAGCATTTGAAAAAAGCTTTTGCAGATCCTTCCGACCCGAGTCTGGTCGCGGGTACCTTGCCGCTGGCCGCGGATGCCAACAGCGCATATCCGATCTCCAAGCGTTTTGTCATCAATTACACAACCCGAAACGTTGTCCGTTTTGCTCAAAAAGGCGCAAGGATCGTAAGCGTCTCTCCGGGCACCTTTGAGACCCCGATGATTGCCTCCGAACGTCAATCACCGGATGTCGACAATATCATCAAAGCAACACCGGCAGGACGAGCCGGGGATCCGAAAGAAATTGCCTGGCTGATCGAATTCCTTTGCAGTGAAAAAGCGGCATTTATCACCGGCACCGATGTTTTGATTGACGGCGGATTCACCCAACTGGCCGCGCGCGATCAAATTCAATAGTTTATTGCTTTCGCAACATAAAACCTGCATTTCTTTAGAAAAATGCAGGTTTTATGTTTTTATCCTTGCAGGATTATTTTCTGAAGAACGAATCTTTTTTGCGCCGCATTGATCAGCCTTACGGTTTTTTCTCAAAAACCACCCGCAGAGCGAGGACGTTCAGAAGGACCGTGACAATCAGCAGAAAGGCAGAGACCTTTGCCACCGCCGCAGAAGTATCCATGAGTGCTGACCAATCCTCAATTTTCACCAGATAATCGGAATAAAAAATTTGCATGCATATTGAAACTGCACAGGCAGCCAGACTGCCGGCACAAAGCAGCGCGACGCTTTTATCTCCAATCTTCCCGGACCGCACCAGAACAATGACCGGAAGCAGCCAGGCGATCAAGCCAAAAATTAAGCTTCCTAAATTTAATCGCCACATAATAGAATTCTCCTATTCCTCCGGGTCCTTTCTTGTGTATATAGCACCGACATACCCAATCAGCATATGCCCGAAAGTTCAATAGGAATATTGTATACTATGTTTTCAAAGGAATCCGCGGGTAAAAACGAATTTCGTTCCAGTCACGCCTTTCGACATCACGGATCGGCAATGGAGATCAAATCGGATAAAGAAATTGTTCCCTTCAGAATATCCTGTGAGAAAATCGCGCGGGCTTTTTCAGGATCCTCAAACAAAGGGCTATGAGCAGCGTTCTCGAAGGTATAGAAAGCCTTTTGCGGCGCCTGAACCTGATCGTAATATTCCTTTTGTAAAGCATAGCTGCAAGTGTAGTCATACTTTCCCGCCAGGAAAAACACCGGGATACCAAGTGCAGGCACTTCAACGAATGCATTAAATCGCATGCGGTCAACCGCAACAGCCGTTTTCTGAGCAAAGGCTTTGCCGCGCCAAATATTGATCCGTTCTATGGGTGTATAGGCAGCGCAGCGCAGGCTCGGGAAGAAGATACCATTCATAACATTTTTCATATTACGCATGGTTCCCACACCCAAGGCATGCATTGAATTGTCCCGCAGCAACGAAATCGTGTATTTCTGATAGGCTTCATCGGAGGTTAGAATCGGATAGGCTTCAAAATCTCTGACCGCCTTCAAATTGCCAAGCACTTGATACTGTTCCTTCATATAAGTATAAGCAATCTCTTCCGAGCGCCGCTGATCGGTAATTTGACCCATCGCGATATAGGCGTGGTACAACGCCGGATATTGTGAGGCTGTCTTAAGACCGATATACGTTCCAAAAGAATGACCCATTAAATAAATTTTATCCTTGCCGAATCGGTCTTGCAGGTAGTGTGTGACCGCAACGACATCGTCAATATATTGCACTGTCGTCATCGTTTCGGGTGAGCTATCAGAATTATAGGAGCGGGAAGTTCCCCGATACTCCAAATAACAAACCACAAATTCATTTTCAAGTCCGGTCGGATAGGTATGCTCCAAAAAATACTCGGGGATGCCCGGACCACCGCCGAGAAACAGCACCACGGGTTTGCGCTCATCTTTTGCCATGAGAAACATTCCAAGAGAAACACCGTTAATGTCCACATGAATTTTCTCTGATATGCTCCCGGGAAGGTGCTTTCCGGCAACGTCTAAAAACGGCTTCGGTCTGCCGGAACCGGGTGGTAATAAGATACAGCCTAAAATTATGATACCCAATAGAAATACAAACGCAATCATCCACATTTTATGTTTTCTTTTCTCCCTCGATGATTTTTCCAATTGACATCTCCTATTTCTTTTTGACACCCAGCTCTTTCCTGAAACAAATTCTCAACGCAACTTCATTAAGGATAATCGTGACAACCAAGACCATTGTATTGAGCCAGGCCACCGTGCGAGAAGTTCCCAGTAATTCCGTCCAATTCCCAGCCATTACCAGATAATCGGTATAAAATATCTGCATCCATAATGAAATTGCACAGGCGCCAAGACTGAGTGCAGAAAAAACAGCATTATTTTTGGTACCCGCATGCGTCCGCTGCACAAGCTGAATGACCGGCAGCGCCCATGCGGTCAACCCAAAGAGGATACTTCCCAGATTGAATAACCATTCCATCGTGTGACCTTCCTGATTCCATCGGCATTTTGAGTTTGTGATTCTGCCGTTTCCCACAGTACGTAAAACGACAGAATCATGAAACACTTTCATACTAAATTCAACATCGTATCATTTTATGTTGTCGATACTTAATGCGGCGCATCCTATCTAGAATCGCGATACCCTGTATTCGTGCAACTCTCATACACTGTCAAACCGTTTCCACTGCGGTTTTCTCTCCCAAAATGTCCCCGACATGCTTTGTTCCAAAGAACAGTTCTTTGTTGGTCAGCACCAGCGCCGCCACAATGAGAGCAAGAACAACGGTCTGGATGCATTTCGTCACCTGTGTCATGGCGATCATCTCCTGAAAAAAATTCACGAAGAAATGAAAGATCACGCAGCCGAGAATGCTGCGATCATTCTTTACATAGACCCAGGTCATCAGAAACCCAAGCGGCAAAATGCTGATGAAGAAATTCACCATATACCATGGACTCATCTGTAAAATATTGTATTGATAGGTACCGACCATCAGAAAGAGTGGCAAATGCCAGACCGCCCAAATGGCGTCGGACAGAATGGACTCCCGAAACCAATCAAGATAGTTCGCCAAAGAGTCTTCCGCATAACCGCGCCAGCCAAGTTCTTCAAGCGAAGCTGTCAAAACCAGAACCAACAGTGTGGAGACCCCGCCAATTGAAAAAGAGAATCCGCCCGTGAAGGAAAATTGATCTGCAGATTGCCCCAACAACAGCGAAACCAGGATGGAAATCAGAATTGCGCCGCCAAATATCAGAACGCCAATAAAGATGCTCGGCAGGTTGACCCGGTAGAAGCCTTTTAATTTTTCAACATAGTCTTTTTTCAGCGCAGGGCTGTTTGATCGCAAAATAAAAACCAGCGACGTTATCGAAGGCACAATCAGCCCCAGCAGTAGCAGCACCGTACTGATTCCGTTTTCCGCGGCACTGCGGCTGACAAAGACAGCCAAAAACCAAAAAATCCAGGTAAGACCGAATACCCACAAATGATATGCAACCGGTTTATATTGATATGTTTTTGTGTTCATTCTGAACCCTTTTCCTGTTTCCCGGTATATTCGTTGATAACGAGCTCCGAGTTCATACCGTTGAGCTCAATAATGTATTGTGAATCCTCGTTCGAGGAAGAATCGGCAGGTTTGCTGTCCGCCGTGAAACGGATATTATTACCACGGCCTTTGTTCTTTGCGAAATAATCCGTCCTGGCCGGGATGTGAATAATCGAGGTGGCGGAAATCTGGTTGATCTCGATGTTGCCGTTCAACCCATCACTGAAAATCTCCATATCACTGGAACAATTGAGCGAAAGGTTCCCTCTGGATCCGGTGAGAAAAACCAGGCTTGCTTTTCCATCAAATTCCAGCGTCTCGGTTGGCATGTCTCTCACGCGCAGAATATTCGTCATCGCTTCCAGTTCCACATCCTTAAGAAATTTAGTGGGAATCCCGATAAAAACGGATAGTGCTTCTTTGGATCTGGCCGCGCTTATGCCGTTGACAGATTTTACGTCGACATCCATCCGGTTTTTTAACTCTTCAATTTTGACCTTGAAATTGCTCTCCAGTGATTCGAGCACATTGGAAGCCAGACGCACACGCAGTTTTTCTCCGGGTTTTCCCGTCAGAACAACCTCATACGCTGCGCCGATATGAATGTCATAATGCTTTTCAGCTTCCATATCATATTCCGTAACGCTTTCATAAGAAAAATCCGGCATCGTGAGCGTGCTTTTCTCCTCAGACAACAAATCGTCCAGTGAGAGATTGAACAAAGCAGCGATTGCTATCAGGTTCTCGACGTCCGGGATACCGCCGCCGGTCTCCCATTTCGTAATCGCTTGTCTTGACACAATCAACTTTTCGGCAAGCTGTTCCTGAGACATGCCGAAATGCTTCCGCAAATCTCTTAGTTTTTCTGAAAAAATCATCGTAACTCCTCCTTGTCATTGATGACCAGTATACGGATTCATGCCGCGGGCACAAGCAATTACACTTTACATTGAAGAAAAATTACGCTACGCTTCGTAGCATAACCAAAATCCCCACGAATTTGAACTACAAATCGCGGGGATTCCTTTTTCATGCCAAGAAAATTCTAATTCAATTGATGCGCTTACCGCTCCTCAATTGCCAAACGGAGATGGGCGATAACCCCAAGCAGCAGCAAAAGCGCAACAGCAGTTTTTTCAAATACAGTGCCCAACAGCTGCTGGAAAAAGCCAACCGTCCATAAGACGACAAAAATCCAGCAAACTATGGTGATCACTTTTTTGCCGTTGTTCGGGATAATCCGGCTGGCGAACAGCGAAAACAGCAGTCCCA
>CALCQT010000409.1 GCA_937894825.1 uncultured Anaerolineaceae bacterium | reverse complement strand
CCCTCTTTCCCTACACGACGCTCTTCCGATCTGTTCACCCTATGCAAACGGCGGGCTGGGAACACCGGTGGTCTCACCCGACGGCCGGTTGTTGATTTCCGGCAACATTTTTGGTTTGCAGGCCTGGGAATTGGGAGAGAGTGGCGCCGCAATTATCGGCAGGGTGGCAGCAGAGGAACCCATTCCGGCCTACGGAAACCTGTATAAAATCTCACCTGACGGGAAAATTCTGGCACTGGCCTATAACGGCGTGATTTATTTATTGGGAATCCCAGCAGAATAAGATTTTGAGAAAGTCATAAGAATAGAACAATGCCTTTCGATGCGAAAGACATTACCCCTTGACATTCTGATCTACGTCATATAGAATACCAGTATAATAGTACACTATCATATTAAGAAAGGAAGGGATGACAAAGAAATGAAAAAATCCATGCTGTTATTTAAAATCCTGTTGACGGGCGGTTTAGCGATCGGATTTTTCTTTGCCTGCGCACCCTTCTCTGCGCGGGCGGACGGAACCGAATTACAGGATATCACGCCTGAGAATGTGCAGAGTCTTCAATTTCTGACCAGTATCGGTCAGGGCACCTTCAGCGGCACGCTGGACTGGCAGCCCGAAGACGATCTGATCGCCGCCGCAATGGAAGCAGGCGTCGCGCTGCTGGACCGCACCACGGGGAAACAAAGCGGATTCATCCCGGTCGGTTTCCCGCCCACCGCACTCTCGATTTCATCGGACGGTGAGCGGCTGGCGGTCGTTTATAACGTCCCAAGCGGCAAAATTAACGGAACGCCCGCGGGACCGGATTATGAGCGCAGGATCAGCCTCTTTTCACTCCCGGACGGCAGTCGGGTCGGGGAAGAAATCAGCGACCTGCAGCAATGCGCCGGCTCCAATATCTGGCAGATCGCCTTCACACCGGACGGAAACAACCTCGTTTTCGAAAAAAAGTACGCTTTTCCGCCCACGGAAAAATTGTTCTGCGTTCTTTCGCTTGAAAGCGGAAAAATCACCCATATGATGGAAATTCCCGCCGGCGCCGATACTATGATCTCCCCCGACGGACGGTATGTGGCCCTGGTGCCGCTGGACAAGGAATACAAGGCTGACAGCGCCATGATTTACATGACGCCGGCATTCGAGCTGGCTGGAGAAATTCAATTCGGGCCGGTCCTGTGGCCGGCGCCCTCCTTCACCCGGCAGGGCGTCTTCGTCCTGCGAAATTTCGAGGGCGACATTGACGCCTCTCCGCACCGGCTGCGTTTCTGGTCGATTTCGAAGAAATCGATTCCCCAACAAGAACCGTTCGCAACGATTTTGGAAGATGAACAATATTATCCGGAAACTGCTCTCGGCATAATGGATACGCCAAGCAATGACCGCATCCTGTCACAGGATCTCTCGCCGGATGGTCAATGGATCGTGACCGGTTCCCAGAATGGAAAGGTCAAACTTTGGGATGCCGCGACGGGCCAGTTCGTGAAAGAATTGGCTGCGCTGTCCTGGATCAGCCACAGTCTGACCGGAAACCCGGGCGGGATCCAGTCTTATGAGAGCAACAGCTACGTCAATCCGGTACTGTTCAGTTCCGACGGACAGACTGTTGCCGCGGCGGAAGATCTGACCGTTTTCGGACAGGGCGGGCAGATCCATCTGTTTTC
>CALCQT010000408.1 GCA_937894825.1 uncultured Anaerolineaceae bacterium | reverse complement strand
CAAGTAAATCGCTTTTGTCTTAATGCCTATTTCATCAACTGGGATTCTTTGCCCGCCGTATTCTCCATTTTCGCAATGAAGGCATTTGCTCTCTTTCCGCTGAGAAGCGTTACCAGTTTATTTCGCATAAACAACCTTGAAATCTTCAAAAATCACCGGCATCGTTTCAGAAAATTCATATCCAAGCATTTTTCCCTCTTCCGTGAAAAAATGCCGATGGCCCCGCTGCCAGGATGCCAGGTTGTCATCTTCGCCCTCCCGACCGCAAATCTCAAAGGTGATTTCATTAAATGGCAGGATGGTCACCGCTGTCGTTTCAATGACACAATGAGGATTTCCTTCCCAATCGGTCACAATACTGAAGTCTCCCACCTTTGGAATTAGGCTGCCCTCTTTCTCATACGCCCATAAACTACTTGAGGTAGCCTTTTTCTTTCCCTCGAGTACCAGCGCCAGTAATTTATTCGCCCATTCCTCTGTCACATGGAAATAGCAAGACTCAAAATATTGCGTTGTATCCGGTTTTCCAGTTTTTTCAATAAATTCCTGCCAAAATTCATCTTTTGTCATCATGGGCACCTTTCCCAACATTTGTTCTTAACCCCCACATCATCACCAACGGCACCAACGACCTTCGTCATAGGATCCCGCCTTTTCAGTATAACAAGAACAACAGCGGAAGTTGTTTCAGTGTTGTAAATTGTTCCTTGTCGTGTACAGGCAGCCTGATACAATACAGCCAATGAAAAATATGAAAACAGAAAACCCTTTTGATCTAACCGTTCTCGGAGGCGGTCTGGCTGGCAGCGAAGCCGCCTGGCAGGCCGCCTCCCGAGGGCTTAAGGTTCGCCTCTTCGAAATGCGACCCGAAAAAACCACCGGCGCGCATAAAACCGGCCACCTGGCCGAACTGGTCTGCTCCAACTCGCTCGGGTCCGCATTGCCCGACCGTGCCACCGGACTGCTAAAAGAAGAGCTCAAACGGATGAACTCACTTCTGGCACGAGCCGCCGAGAAAACCAGTTTGCCGGCCGGGAACGCGCTGGCCGTCGACCGCGATCTGTTCGCGCAGGAAGTCGAGACCACGCTGGAGAATCACTCGAATATCCACATCATCCGTGAAGAAGCGCTGGCCATTCCGCAGGACGGTCCCGTGATCGTCGCCACCGGTCCGCTGACCTCCGAGCGCTTGTCCGCCGACATCCGCGCCCATACCGGCGAAGAGAATCTCTTTTTCTTCGACGCGATTGCGCCGATCATCACACTGGATTCGATCAATTTTGAGATCGCCTACCGCGCCTCTCGTTATGGACGGGGGACCTCGGAAGAAGGCGATTACATCAACTGCCCTTTCACTAAAGATGAATATTATGCATTCGTGGAGGCGCTGCGTGGCGCAGAACGGATTGAGTTACAGGGATTTGAAAGCGGAATCGAACAGGGTGTGAGCGCCGGAAAAGACAGTTTCTTTGAAGGCTGTCTGCCGGTCGAAGTGCTGGCCGGGCGCGATCCCAACGCGCTGGCATTCGGCCCAATGCGTCCGGTTGGACTGATTGACCCACGCAGCGGCAAACGGCCCTTCGCCGTGCTGCAGCTGCGGCAGGACAACCTAGCCGGCGATCTGTATAACCTGGTCGGGTTCCAGACCAATCTGCTTTACAAAGAGCAGGAGCGCATCCTCCGCCTGATCCCCGGATTGGAGAATGCTCAGTTCGTCCGCTTCGGTCAGATGCACCGCAACACCTACATCTCCGCGCCCGGACTGATTAACCGGGATTTGCAGTTGATCAGCCGCCCAGAGGTATTTTTTGCCGGACAACTCTCCGGTGTTGAAGGCTACATGGGGAATATCGGGACCGGATTGGCAGCCGGAATGAACGCGGCAGCGCTGATCCGGAACGAGCCTCTTTTTGAGTTCCCCGCGGAAACCATGCTGGGATCACTGCTGAACTATATTGCCCATGCCGAGCAAAAACATTTTCAGCCCATGAAAGCCAATTTTGGGATTCTGCCGCCGCTCGAAAACCCGCCCCGCACCAAACAGGATCGGGCAAAAGAATATGCGAGGCGTTCCCTGGAACGGCTCGACGAAGCACTGGCGGGAAGGGGAAACACCAACTGACAAAAAAACAGCCGGGCTGTTTGTTCCCGGCTGTTCATGAAGCAGCATTTCTTATGCTTTTACGACCACATCCTTGGCGCGCTGGCCTTTCGCGCCGTCTTCAATCGTGAATTCCACCGCCTGACCTTCCAGAAGATTTTTGAACCCATTGGACTGAATATCCATATAATGAACAAAAATCTCTTTACCGTTGTCATCGGTAATAAATCCATAGCCCTTACTTGTGTTAAACCACTTTACAACGCCTGTTTTCTTTTCTGACATGTTCCAACTCCGATTCTGTTTATTTTAACGGGCCGGTCACCAGCCCGAAGATCAACAAAAGCACAACGCTACTAACGGTACCCACCCCAAAATTGATCGTACCAAGCTGAATAAAAGAGATTCCCAACAATCCGGCCAGATATTGCCCTCCGAAAAAGCCTGCGTTGGAAATCACAAGATAGAAAAACAAAGAAGCCAGATTCCGGCCTTTAATAAGATGAAAGACACAAGCATAAAGCGAGGCCATAATCAGGATGAAAAGGATTGCGGGGATCGTCATGGTAAGATTCCTGTTGAAGCAATTCTACCACTTGCCAGCACTTCCCCAGCGTCGGAATAAAGGACAGCAATTTGCCCACACGCGATATCGTTCCGGCGATCCTCCAGATGAATATGGATTGAACCGTCCGGCCAGGCTTCCGCAGTGCAGGTTTTGGGAACCGCTTTATAGCGGTATTGCACTGTAGCCGCAAACGCGCCTTCTCTCGCAGTTCCGTCCGGCCAGTTGCAGTCCGTCAGCTGAATAAGATCCGCCGAAAAATCATCTTTTCCACCGACGATCAGGCGGTTCGTCGCCTGATCTTTCCGCACCACATAGTAAGGCGCAGGCGCGGCAATTTTCAACCCTTTGCGCTGGCCGATGGTGTAAAACGGCAGTCCGGCGTGCTCTCCGACGGTTTCACCCTGCGTCGTCACAATCTCGCCCGGCACGATGGCAGCTTCCGCGTGCCGCAAAAGAAAATTGCGGTAACTGCCATCTCCGATAAAACAAATATCCTGGCTGTCCGGTTTCGAAGCCGAAGGAAGTTCGAATTCGGCTGCCAGTTGGCGGACCGCGCTCTTATGGTATTCCCCCAGCGGAAAAATGGACTGTTTCAATTGATCCTGGCTGAGCCGGCTGATGATATAAGATTGATCCTTATCCTGATTAATCCCGCGGAAAAGCCGCACGGTTCCATCCGCAGCCCGCTGAAGATTCGCGTAATGCCCGGTCGCCACCCATCCGGCGCCAATCGCGTCCGCATATCCCAACAGCCTCCGCCAGCGCACCAGCGGGTTACAAAATGCGCAGGGATTCGGCGTTTCGCCATCCAGATAGGATTGGATAAACGGCTGCACGACACTGGCATAAAAAGCACCGGACACATCCAAAAGATAAAAGGGGATCCCGATCCTGGCCGCGATTTTGCGCGCCAGATTGGCGGACTCCAATGAACAGCACTGATTTTCCCGCCCGAACCCTTCTTCCGCCCACAATTTCAGCATGACGCCGACTACGTCGTAACCTTGCTGTTTTAAAAGCAATGCCGCAGCGGAACTGTCCACACCGCCGCTCATGCCCACAACAACTTTCCTGTTCATTTCTTCTATGATCCGCTCCTGCGCAGAAAGGCGGCGCTTTCGGCAACCGCTGTCACGACTGCATCCACAGCCGCAGGCGTCGTATATATCCCCACTGAAAGACGCAGCCCGCCATTGGACCACGAATCGTCCAAACCAATGTCGCGCAACTGCTGCTGGCCTTTCATCGTTGTCGTCCGGCAGGCTGCACCGATCGAAACGGCAAAACCTCTTTGATCCAGGATGGACTGCAACGAAAGCGCGTCGATGTTCTTCAAGGCAAAACTGGCGTGATTCGATAAGCGCTGTTCCGCGTGGCCGGTGAGACGGCAATCGGGAACTGCGGCCAACATTTTTTCAATCAGCAGGTTGCGAAGCGTTTGTTCCTCCGCAACCCGCCCTGCAAATTCATCCGCAAGCAGCCGATACGCTTCCGCCATCCCGACAATGTAGGGCACATTATGGGTTCCGGCGCGTTCCGCATTCTCCTGTCGTCCGCCATGGATCAACGGCTGAAGCGGCGCCGCCTTCTTCTTAATTAAGGCGCCGATCCCTTTCGGCCCATAGCATTTATGAGCGGCAATGCTGACGTAATCCAACGGAAGCGCGTCCAGCGCCAGGCGATTGTGCGCGGCATACTGGGTCGCGTCCGAATGAAACGGGACCGCCCGTGTTGCGCAAATCACTCCGATCTCCGGGATCGGGTTGATCGTACCAATTTCGTTATTCCCATAAATCACCGAGACCAGAACGGTGTCTGCTCGTAACATGCGCGCCACATCCTGCGGATCGACCATTCCATTGGAATCAATCGGCATCCAGTCCAACGAACAAAAACCGGAGTGTTCCAAGTATTCGGCAATTTGGCGGACTGCGCTGTGCTCCATCCGGGAGATCAGCACATGGCCGGGTGTTTTCGTCCGCAGCCAATGATCAAAAACCAGGCTGGAAAAAACCATATTACTCGCTTCCGTCGAGGAGCCGGTAAAGATGATCTGCTCGCTGTCCGTGTGAAACCAGGCTGCCAACTGCTGGCGCGCCGCTTCCACAGCAGCGAAAGCGTCCTGCCCCCAGGAATGGGCGGAAGATGGATTTCCAAAATGGTCCGAAAAATAAGGTTTCATTCTCGCCACCACGTCCGGATGAACCGGGGTTGTGGCCGCATAATCAAAATAATTTTCACGTACAAACATACCCCAAATTATAAACCTGCAATCGGGCGCTTTGTGACGCAAAAATTCGAAAAGAACAAATTTCTGAAATCTTCGGCGTCTTCCACTCCAAGAAGGACGATAGAACAATGAATCAGCCCTTGAAAACTGCCGGGATTATCTTTTTCCGGTACAATTATCAGCGATAAGCATTCCTTGAGAACCAAGGGTTTTCTATCAAGGACACAGAGGTACGAGTCGACAACCAAGCGCTTCGCTGCAAAAACGAATGGCTTCCGGGATCTGCCCCGGAAATATTATACAAAACATACCGGAGAAATAATTATGGGTCAGATTATTCTTTTTTTGGAAAGCATTCTAGCCTGGTTCAGTTCGTTGGATCTGGCGGACTTGCTCGGGGTCATCGGATTTGTTCTGTCCGTCATCATTATCCTGACAAATATCATTGGGAGACTCTCTCGAATTAAGAAAAAAGACAAATCGCTGCCAGACCTCAGTTTCAAACTGGAAGACGTGAAACACGAAATGTTCAAGAAAAAGGGCTTTGTTACGTTTGATCTATATATCCGGAACAACGGGCTGCAGCCGGTTGAAATCCTGCGGACCGGATTTGTGTTGTCCGACGGGACAGAAAAAGCCATCTATCAGGAACCGCACAAAATTAAAATCCCTGATGTCTCCATCCTGGACCCCGGCGCGGAAGCGTTTTATGACGACTGCGACCTCTTCTTCACCATCAATGATGATGGGGTTAATTACAAGAAGATCACCAGTGCGTTCGTTGATCTGCGTGACAAGTCCCGCTATTATGCGGATCTGGATATCCATCCCTTCTTGAACGATCTGACCATCCGCGGAATCCTGACCGACAAAAAAGGGCTGAACGGTTTCTAACACTTAGACGGGGTTGGCCGCAACGAATGAGCAATTACCCTTTCCATTTGATCGGCTTTGTGAAAAATGGTGGTATAATCGTCCGCACACCGAAACTGAAAGGCGGGAGTCGCCAAGTGGTAAGGCACTAGCTTCCCAAGCTAGTATTCGCGAGTTCGAATCTCGTCTCCCGCTCTTTTTTCTTTAAAACGGTCTTTTTATTCGTGATCTTAAAGAAAGACCGGACAGCAGTTTTGCTATCCGGCTTCAAGATAAATACTAGCTCTCTAATTTTGAGTTTTAGACCCTGCCAGGCGTTTATTTTTGGAAGTGCCAACTCTCTGGTAAAATGGTAACAATTTGCTTCCAGTCTTTTTTCCGGCGACCATCCGGAAGCAAATGCGGCATGAACTGTTTCAAAGTCAAAAAGGAGAATTATGAAAAAAGACGTATTGGACATTTCGGTCGAATTTCAATTTTTGCCAAAACTGGATCCTGATTTTATCCCCTTCAGTGTGTTTATCGAAAGTTTCCTGAAAACCGCAAAAAAACCGCTCGCGATCGCGGTAGAACGAGACGGCGGCTCAATTCAGGTTTTCGAAAC
>CALCQT010000407.1 GCA_937894825.1 uncultured Anaerolineaceae bacterium | reverse complement strand
ATAAGTCTGGATCCGGATCGTGCCGCACCCGGCCGCCATGACCGCAATCCCCAACGCGCCCAGACTTATCCACAAACGGATTCTTTTTCCAACCGGCATTGGCTACCCTTTCATGTGGGCAATCGTGACCCCTTCGCCGCCCTCTTTTTCCTGCCCGGTTTCGATATATTTCACATGCGGGGAGTCCAAAAGAATGCCGCGCGCAACCTGTCGCAATTTTCCGGTTCCCTTTCCGTGAATGATACGCACAAAGGGCAGCCCGGAAAGCAGCGCGTCATCCAGGTATTTATCGAGCAGATCGGTCACTTCCTCCGAATTCATTCCGCGCAAATCGAGCTCCACACCCGGGGACGGGTGAAAAATCGCGCTCTCAGCGGCGGAGCCGGCTGCTTTTCTGCCGCCTTCCGGCTCACGGCGTTTAATCTCCGGCTGCGGTTCTTCCGAATCCGCGTCCGTCCGGCGGATCAAATCCTTCAACGGAACGCGCATGCGCAGGCTGCCGAGCTGTATCTCAGCCTCCCCTTTTTCGATCGCGGTCACCACCGCCGGACTTTCGGTGCCGAGGGCGCGGACACGAACTTTGTCGCCCGCTTTCAGCGGCTTCAAAGCCAGATCCTGCAGCGGCTTTCTGGTGCTTTTAGCAATTTTTGTTTCAAGCGTCTGGGTAGCCGCCTCGTTCTTTTTTACACCCGTTTCCAATTCCGTCACAGCGGTCAGCGGCAGCCTGGCGCGGGAATATTCCTTCCGTAAACGGACGACATCTTCCTTCAGCGCTTCGATCTCTTTTTCCGCTTCGGCATGCGCCGCCGCCAGAATTTTTTCCCGTTCCTGCTCAATCGTTTCCAATTTTTTCTGGTATTCGCGTTGACTGTTCTCTGCCAAACTGCGCATACGATCGGCCTGGGAGCGGGCTTTGCGGGCCGCGTCATGCTGGCGGTGGATCTCATCCAATAATGATTCGGTCTTCAGGTCCTCAGGATCAATCGTGCTGCGCGCCAATTCCAGAATCTCCTTCGGCAGCCCCAGCCGTTCGGCAATCAACAGCGCGTTCGATCTGCCCGGCAACCCGATGCTGAGCCGATAGGTCGGACGCAGCGTTTTCAGGTTGAATTCCATCGAGGCATTGGCGACGCCTTCGGTAGTATGGGCAAAGGCTTTCAATTCCGAATAGTGCGTGGCCACAAATGAAGGGATCCGTTTCCGCACCATATAATCCAAAATCGCACGCGCCAGGGCGGACCCTTCCTGTGGATCGGTGCCGGAGCCCAATTCATCCAGCAGCACCAGCGTTTTTGAAGTTGAGAAATTCAAAATGCGGATGATATTCGTGATATGCCCGGAAAAAGTGGAAAGCGACTGCTCAATCGACTGTTCGTCTCCGATATCGGCAAACACATTCTGATACAGGCTGAACTGAGAGCCCGATTGGGCCGGAATGTGCAATCCGCATTGTGCCATAAGCACCATCAAGCCGATCGTTTTCAGAGAGACGGTTTTACCGCCGGTGTTCGGACCGGTGATGACGACCGTAAAGGTTTTTTCATCCAGCACAACCTCGATCGGAACCACCGCTTCCGCAGGGAGTAATGGATGGCGCGCCTCATAAAACTTCATCACCGGGGTCTGCGTCTTCCGGTCCGGCGGAACCAGCATGGGCTCACAGGCGTGCAGATCATCAGCATATTTCCCGCACATCAGCGCAAAATCAACCTCGGCCAACGCTTCAACAACGTTGCGGATGGTTGGAGTGAATTCACTGATGCTTTCGGTTAGAAGGCGAAAAATGCGCAAAATCTCGTTTCGTTCGGCGAGCTGCAACTCATGATAGGCGTTATTCAGTTCGACGGTCGCCAGCGGTTCCACAAAGATCGTCGCGCCGCTGGAAGATTGGTCATGAATGATCGATTTCAGCTGATTTTTATACTCCGCTTTCAGCGGGATCACATAGCGGCCGTTCCGTTGGGTGATGATCGCTTCCTGCAGCATCGGCTGATAACGGGCATCCTTCAGGATTTTTTCCAGCCTTCCCAGCAGCCGGCTGTAAGAATTGCGGATCTCACGGCGGATCGTACCCAATTTTTCAGAGGCACTGTCCAGCACCTCGCCGCTTTCTGTCACCGTGTTGTTGATTTTTTCGATAATTCCCGGCGGCGGCAACAGCGCTTCCGCAATGGCCGCCAGTTTCGGGTATTCCGCCGCATGATGCATCAGCGACCGGTGAATGTCCCGCGCGACCGAAAGGGTGTAAGCAATTTCGCAGAAAGCTTTCGCATCCAGCGTCCCGGCTTTTTCCGCAATGTCCAAATAGGGACGCAGATCGGTACAGCCGCCGATACGGATGGAGTCGTTGATGCTCAGCAGACGGCGGGCCTCCGTCGTCAATTCAAGGCGATACTTCACCACATCCGCATCGGTGAACGGATGCAGATCACGGGCAATGGTTTCCGAAGCACTGAAGGAAGCATAGTGCGCCAGCCGGTCGACCACCCGCGGAAATTCAAGCATGGTTAATGTTTTTTTATCCAAGGTACACACCCCTGAACCAAATTCTATTCGCAGAGATCTCCGATCAATGTCCACGGTCCGGTCCAATTGATTTTGACCGGCAGGATTTTTCCGGTCAGATCCTGTTCGCTTTCCGTGAAGACCAAATCCATGTTCTCCGTCCGGCCAACCCAGCGATTTTTCCGCTTTTCCTCAAATAACACGGTCACGGTCTGATCCAACAGCTTGGCGTGCAGATCCGCGGCAACCTGCTCCTGCAGTTCCTCAATGATGCGAAACCGGCGCCATTTTTCGGCATCCGGCACGTCATCCGCCATGGTCCGTTCCGACACGGTACCGGTGCGCGGCGAATAGCGGGCCAGATGAACCACGTCCAGCTTCAAATCCTGCAGCTGCCGGACGGTATCCTCGAATTGTTCCTCCGTCTCGCCGGGGAAACCGACAATCACGTCGGTACCGATGGAGACGCCGGGGATTTCCGCCCGAATCCTGGACACCAGCGCACGGTATTGGCTGTCGGTATATCCGCGACGCATGTTCGCCAGCACAGTATCATTGCCGGCCTGCGCGGGCACTTCGATGTGACGCATCACTTTCGGCAGCGAACGCACGGTCTTCAGCAGGTCGTCCGTCATCCAGTTCGGATGACTGGTTAAAAAGCGGATCCGTTCAATCCCATCAATTTCGTGAATCATAGCCAGCAGCCCGGCCAATGAGGGATAATCCGGGCGGTCTTGGCCATAGCGATCGACAATTTGCCCCAGCAGCGTCACCTCTTTCACGCCTTGCCGGGCCAACGACTCGGCATGCGCCATAATTTCCTGCGGATCGCGGCTGCGCTCCGCTCCGCGCTTGTAAGGAATAATGCAATAAGTGCAGGCGTGCGAACAACCGTAGACGATCGGAATATACGCGCTCACCGGACGTTCCCGCTCCCGGGCCGGCAGCGTCAACTCCCCGTCCTGCCAGATGAATTTTTCCATCCGTTCATGTTCCGGAGCTGCTGTCTCCCGGGAAAACCGTTCCTCAACAAAGTCGATGATCGGTCGGGGATCGGAGGGCGGCGCAAATACATCCACATAAGGCAACTTCCGCCGGAGTGGGGCTTGAGTTCCGGAACCCACCATGCAGCCCATCAATCCCAGGATCAGGTCCGGGTTCTGATTTTTGAGCGGTTTCAGCGAACTGAGCCGCCCGATCGCCTTGTCCTCCGCGCTTTGACGGACGACGCAGGTGTTCAAAACGATCAAATCCGCGGTCTCCGCCTGATCCGCCTCATCGTATCCCAATTGTTCCAATGCCGACGCCAATCGCTGTGAATCCGCGACGTTCATCTGGCATCCTTCAGTCCAAATATAGTATTTCATACCAACCTGTTTCTTTCGCCGGTTTCGGTATTCCGCCGGCGCCTGTATTTATTCGGTCCAGGGACTACAATCCCGTTTTTTCGACCACCCAAAAATGAGACAACCCAAATATTTTCAAAGGTGTTTTTTCCAGCCCTTGCAGTAACCCGCGCAGCATTTTTCCAAAAATTCCGGTGCGCCCAATAATATTATCGTACGCCCCGAAAATTATCGTGCGATTTATGAATTTTACCGGCAGTCCGCTAAAAAGCTTCTCCAAATCCCCGGCGGTATAAACATTGACATGCGGGGCCAGCCGGTCCCGCCAGCGCCGCGGCAGATAATTCACCAGAAATTTATTCCCGAAATGGTATTCCCCTTTCCAATAGACCCCATGCGTTTCGAAAGGGTAACCACGGTTCGGGCAGAACAGCACCAGCCGTCCGCCGGGTTTCAGACAGCGCACTATTTCGGCGACACAGATCCGGTCGTCCTCCACGTGTTCAATGACTTCGTGGCTGAGAACCAGATCAAAAAGGTCATTCGCGAAAGGCAGTGCCTCGCCGGGGCTGTTCACAACAGCCGTCCGCGACGGATCGGCCTTCGTAAACGCCGTCTGTCCGCGCTCAAACTCAATCTCCAGTCCGACCGAAAAGGCGGCCTGTCTGGCCATACGGTTCAAATAAGAACCGACGCCGCAGCCATCCTCCAACAGAATGCCGCGCATGCGCTCCCCTGCCGCAGTTTCAATCATCCCCATCCGGCGCCGCTGTCCATCCCGCCAGACATAGGAGGGCTCGCCGCGGTCCGCCGCTTTTTCTGAATAGCCTTGTTTTTGCAACTGGTCGTTCATTCCGCCTTCTTTTTTACTTTTTTCGGAAGCCAGGCCAAAACCGAGGTGCCGCTGCCAGGCTCCGAAGATAATTCAATGTCACCGCCCAGATTTTTCGTCCGAACAACCATATTCGACAGCCCATGACTGGATGGTTTACGATCCTGACCGGGATCAAACCCGATCCCATCATCCCGGACTTCAAGAATATAACGGTCCTCCAATTCATAAAAGGCAACCGTCACTTTATTGGCCTGTGCATGTTTGGTGATATTGGAGAGCGCCTCTTTGCAGATCAGGTAAAACGTGTTGACATGCTCTTCGCTCAGATTATCAATATCCTCAATCATCGGATGGAAATTCGTATCCACTAATGTATTCGAATGGAAATCGTTCGCCAGCCGGCGCAGACTCTGGACCAGATTTTCATTGGTCAGCCGGGCCGGTTTCAGATTCATAATATAGGAACGGATATCCCGAATTGTACCGTTCAGCGCGTCAATTGCCGACGCCATAGATGGACTGGATCACGCCGTCATGCAGGTCCATGCCGATCCGTTCGCGTTCTTCAAGAATCGCGATCCGTTTTTGATTCCGGGTCAGGCGAATGTCCTGAATCATCGTCGCGATCCAGCTGGCGATGGAAGACAGGAATTGCAGATTGAGTGTGGACTCAGTGCCCTTGATCAGCCGGGTCGCCAGGCACATCACGCCCAAAACGCCTTCACTCGAAATCAGCGGCAGGCAGACCGCGTAATTCAATTGAACCGGCGTGGCCTTTTTACTGTTAATAATTGTAAGCTCCTCGTCCGACAAAAGGTAGGTCTTTTTTGTCCCGACCGTCGTGCCGATAATTCCTTCCTCTGTGGAAACGGTTGAAAAACCGAACAGGCTGGTCGTCAACGAATGTCCCTCTTTATAGATCATCTGATAGGTGTGCGGGTTCTCTTCATCCTGCAAAAAAAATTCGCCGATCTCAATATCCAGATATCCCATCACATGGCGCATGGTCTCTTCGACAATGACTTCCTGGCGCGTAACCGAGCTGGCAAAAAGCTTCGCCAGTTCGTTCAGCAGCGCCAAATCTTCATTCCGCTTGGAGAGGATCTGTTCACGGGCGACAATCTGTTCATTCACAATCAGGGTGTTAAGCGCAATCCCGGCATAAACGGCCAGCGTTTCAGCCAAGTGTTGATCTTCTTCACAAAATTGATCGGCCCCGATTTTATTGGCAAGGATGATCGCTCCTTTTTTATCGCCGGCATAGAAAACCGGGATATACAGTAACGATGAAATAAACGGCTGGCGAACCGGCAAAAAATCCAACGAATCCGGATGATCCTTGATTCGATTGGTATTAATGGGGACGTCCGAATGAATGTTTTGAACGGTCAGTTTCCGGGCAGGGTCCGCATTCGCCATCAAGTCAAGCTCAACCGCAGTAAAACCGGAGATATGAAATTTATAGAAATCGTCTTTTGCGTCAACCACACCGCAAACGCAATAGCTGGCGCTGGTGAACGATGAAGCCATCAGCGCAATCTTGTGCAGCAGAGATTCCAGCGAGATTTCTTCCAATAAGTTAAGGCATTCCCGATAGAAATTATTGATCCGCAGGAAGGTCTCTGTAAATTCACTTCGTTTCATATCGTTTTTATTTTACCAAACATCCCTCAGGCTCATCGGTTATCGAACGGCATTGACTTTTGGTGCTTCACGCCAAAAATCCAACAACAAAGCTGTCATCTCGACTCTCGAAAATGGCGTTTCCCAGCCGTTTTCGAGGCGGAGAGACCCTCAAAATCTATCAGAGGTCTGAATCTTTCCATAGGCAAGTTATGCGAAAATTATCCACCTTTTTTACTGAGAATTTTAGCTCGGAAAATTTCAGCCTCGAAATGATCGTTGAGGGTCTCTCCGCTTCGAAGATGCCCTTGGGTACCTGAAAGGGTGTCATAGACGTCCCGTCGGTACCCAAGGGCATCTTCGAGAGTCGAGATGACAAATTTGTTATAAGGAAAATCTGGACTTTTGGCGTGAAGCTCTAAAAACCCAACAATAGTTCACTGATTATTACGCTTATAATAAACCCATGTCAAAAACGTATACGCGCTATATCTGCCAGCAGTGCGGGCGGAGCAATCCGAAATTTCTGGGACGCTGTCCCGGCTGCGGCGCTTATGGAAGCATGGTGGAAGAAATTGTCGAGGAAACGCCGCGGCTGAAACAGGTGACCGGCGGACGGATGCACGCGCTCCAACCGGCGGAACCGACCCGCCTGAAAGACATCGACGAAACGAAAGAACCGCGCATCGAAACGGGT
>CALCQT010000406.1 GCA_937894825.1 uncultured Anaerolineaceae bacterium | reverse complement strand
CGATGACGAGCCCAAAACTTTTTCACGTTTTGGGATTACCGGCGTTGAATTGGAAGCGCCTCTCTCGCTGCCCAATGAAGCGGATCCCGGCGTGTGCAGGCTGCAGATCTTCACATTGCCGGATGAAGAATATCTGTTTATCCATGCTGACATCCAATATCCGCATACGCCGGAAGATTCGGCGATTTTCAATGAAATTGCGGCCTTGAATCGTCAATCGGATAACCGCTGGGAAGAAGCGGCGGTGCTGCAATTTCACCCATCCTTTTATGGGGATGTGCGGCTGCATAAACGGAACTATTGTAATGAATGGAGTGATTATCGTCTGGCTTCTTTCCGTGAGGCATTCGACGCAAATCAGGATATCGATTCGTTTAACAACCATATTACCAACGGTCTTTTAGGTCTGGAAGGCGCTGACAACAGTTTTTATATGGCTTCCTGCCGACAGGTGCTCAGCTCGATGGCCTGGTGTCCGGCCCGGCTGCGGCACATCGCGGGGCAGGATCAGGTGTGGCTGAATCCATACGGGACCTATTTCGGACGCCAACGAAAGCATCCCACTCATGGCAGTGGGGTGGGCCAGCAGGTCGCGCCATACAGCGCACCGCAGTATAAATCGCTTGCACCGGCTTATAACGGAGCCCGCGAACAGGCTGTAATGGCTTTGTATTTTGGACCCTCTGGCCTGGCCGAGGCTGTGCGCAGGGATCTCTGCGCTTTTTCGGATGGCGCGGTAGTCATTCCGGGGACAAATCAGGCTTTCGCTGCGGCTGTATATGATTTTGTAACCCCGACCCAACCGCGGGAAAGTAAGGCGACCGATGAAAAGAAGAGAAATCTTGCGAACAGCACGCCGCTGGGGTTACAACTAAAGGTTCTCGGTGTCGCCCTGTGGTCACAGGTGAAAAGCTTTTTTATTCGCTGAATCTATTTAGGCTGGAAGCCTCTTGACCTTGAAAAGAGAAGCGGATCAGACACATCGAATTCGTGTTGGATATTAATAAAAAAGGAATGAACATGAAGACAGAACAAAACGGGATGACTACACTGGAACGCTTCATTTTTGCTTTTGCGGATGTTTTTGGCGGCGGCGGACAGGCGCTGCTGGGCGTGTTGTATCTGGTTTTTCTTACTGACGTCGTTGGCTTGAATGCCGGGCTGGCGGGGACTGTGATCATGATCGCGATGTTCTGGGACGCGATCAATGATCCGCTGATGGGCCATATTACGGACAATGCCCGCACGCGCTGGGGGCGCCGCAAGCCATTCTTAATGCTTGGTGGTTTGCTGCTCGTGCCGGCCATGTCCATTTTATGGCTGCCGATTCGATTTGAATCTGTAACAGGACAGTTCGCCTGGGCAGTGGGGTCTTATCTGATATATCTCACGATCTCGACCATGATTTACGTTCCTTATAATTCGCTCGGCACGGAAATTTCCATCAACTATGTGGAGCGCAACCGCGCGAATATGACTCGGACGATTTTTTCGCTGATGGGGACGGTTGTATGCACGATTGTACCGACTTTTGTCTTCAATCTGTACCAGAAAGGAACGATCTCGATCTGGCAGCTTTGGGGACTGATCATCGGATGTTTTGGCTTGATCCTGTTTGCTGTTCCCCAGCTTTTGGCCGGCATGATCTGCCAGGAGCGGGCGCCTTATGAGGATAAAAAAGAAAAGTTTACCCTGCATAACATTTTCAGGCCGCTGAAAGTGCAAGCTTTTCGTAAACTACTGGGGATGTATCTGGCGCAGAGCATCACGATGGATGTCGTTTCAGCGGTTGCGATTTATTATGCCACCTATGTCATCACAGGGATGAGCGCAACCGTATTTATTGGCTGCTTTTTGGGTGTGCAGCTCATTATGTTTCCTCTCATCAACAGCCTGGTCAATAAGGTCAGCAAAACCAGAATCTATGGCTTTGGACTGCCGCTCTCCATTGTCGGCGCGCTGGGCATCGCGCTTTATCCATCCGGCTGGCCTGTGGCGGGCTTGTATGCCTGCACGGTGCTGACAGCGTTGGGCTTTGCGGGCGCGATTACCATGAGCTGGGTTTTGTTTGCGGATGTGGTCGACATTGGGGAGTTGTCGCTGAAAGAACGTCCTTCCGGGGCTTTCAGCGCGTTGATGACGCTGATGCGACGGGCCTGCTCTGCCGTGATCATCTTTCTGGTAGGACAAATAATCAATATTACGGGCTATATTGCGCCCGTGAACAATGTCCCCGTCCTGGAACAGCCATCCGTTTTTTCATCGTCGCTGCGGATGATCGTTTTCTTTACTTTTTTGCTGTTGGCGGGTGGAGGCTGGCTTTTGGCGCGCAATTTCCACATCTCGCCACAAGTATCCGGCAGAGTGCGGTATTATCTGGAAAAACAACAGGCAGACATTCTGGATTCCCTTCCACCGGAGGAACAGCGGGAATTGGATGATTTGCTGAAAGAATTTGGGTAATATGTTAGAGCGCCCCCAGCAGGGATCGAACCTGCAACCTACGGTTTAGAAGACCGGCGCTCTATCCATTGAGCTATGAGGGCGGTTTAATTGCGGATGAAATTATAACACTTATTTTACAGTAATCAGTTCATATTCCCTGCGGCCCATTCCGATCTTTACCGCTTGGTCCAGGCAGCTCTGCCAATTTGTCTCCGGATGAGCGTCCGTGAAATGATCGTTGGTGGTGCGCTGAACGTCATCCAGCCAGCTTCCGGCGATGACCGGCTGCCGGTTGACCGCGTCCGCACAGGCCTGGTCCAGCGCTACCGGATCAAACGAGGCGAACATTCCTACATCCGGCACGATCGGCAGGTCGTTCTCATCATGACAGTCGCAGTTCGGCGACACGTCGATCACAAGACTGATGTGGAAATTCGGACGGTCCTTCACAACCGCATAGGCATATTCGGCAATCTTGCAATTGAGGATCTCATTCTGCAGATCGGTGCGGTTGGCGATCGCGCCGGTTGGGCAGACGGCGATGCAGCGTCCGCATCCGACACAAAGGTCATGATCAATGAATGATTTCCCATGGGTGATCGCCGGCGCATCCTGTGCGCAGATTTGAAGGCACTTCCCGCAACCGATACACAGCGGCTGATTGACCACCGGTTTGCTGTTGCTGTGCATTTCTTTTTTCCCAGCGCGTGAGCCGCAGCCCATGCCAAGGTTTTTCAATGTGCCGCCGAAACCGGTTGCTTCGTGCCCTTTGAAATGGGTCAGCGAGATGATGATGTCTGCGTCCATAACGGCCCGGCCGATCTTTGCCTCACGTACATAGTCGCCATCAACCGGCACCAACGTTTCATCGGTGCCTTTCAGTCCGTCGCCGATTAAGATATGACAGCCGGTGCTGAATGGAGAAAAACCGTTTTCATAGGCTGCGCCAATATGATCCAACGCGTTCTTACGCCGGCCAACATAAAGCGTGTTGCAGTCTGTAAGAAAAGGCAGTCCGCCCAATTCGCTGACCATGTCAACGACTGTTTTTGCGTAGTTCGGGCGCAGGAAAGCCAGGTTGCCCGGTTCGCCGAAATGCATTTTGATGGCTGTGAATTTTTTTTCGAAATCGATTTTCTCAATACCGGCTGTCTGAATCAATTTTTTCAATTTGAGCTGCAGATTGTTTTTCATTGATTCAGTGCGCAAATCCGAATAATATACCGTTGATTTTTCCATGTCAGTCTCCTGAATAAAAACGATAAGAAAAAATGAATTGACAACAGATGGATATTTTTGCTTTATCCGGCGAGCAAAGCTCCGGACCGGTTCAGGATATCGGATAATACATTTGGAAACCGCTCAGACAGGTTTAATCCCGCGGTAGACACGAGGACCGCTGAGCGTTTTCAGGATTGTTTCTGCCGGACGGTTGATGAATTCACTGATCTCTTCGGCGGAAAGCGGATTGTTTCCATTGGACAGGAACAGACGAAATACCGAATCTGTCAGCGTCCCGTTCATCGGAATGAAATCTTCCTCTTTGGCGCAATGATGGGTCAGGATATCCATCAGCCGGTCTGTTTGGGTGACCTCGCCTGTTTCAGGATCGATCGAATCAATCATCTGGCTTTCACCTTCCGCCTCAAAAAAAGCGCGATGAGTTTCGCATAGGTATCCAATCAAATAAACATGCCAATTATGATCATGACTTTTCCACCACTCAAAATCCACATGAAAAGGTGTGGAGAGTGTCGGCCGGGAAAGAGAATTTTTCTTGATTTCTGGTGTGGTTTCTGTCATTAATAAGCTTCTTCCGAGATATCTTCAGTCTTAAATTTGAAATATAGATTATCCAATTGTACGATTTGATCGTTTTGTCCTAATAATGCCAGTAATGCGGAAGGCGGCATTCGACGCATCATATTGAGCGCCGCGTAAATTTCCTGAAAATGAACGATGCCCTGCGGTGTGGCACGCGCCAAATCCTTGAATACAATCTCCATCAGACGGTTTACATTGCCTTCAGCTTTGTTGTATTGTTCCCAAACGACGTCCAACTGCGGCGAGTTTTCCACATGAATGGACATTCGTTCATCAAATTCAGTGCTGATCGTCTGCTGTCTGGTTTCAAAGAAAAGGCGGCCTTTTGAATCGAACAGGGCTGTTCGGACCCAGTCTTTGGATGCCCGCGGTGGAATCAGTGAAACGAGGACTGTTTCGCTGGTTTCACCTTTCGATAACCGGATCACGCTGCCGGGCATGACGTTATTTTGACGGTACCAGGTTTTTAATCCGGACACATACTTTCCCGGGATTACCAGCCATCCGGGAAAAGTCGAATTTGTCTTCTGGTCAAGAAACATAAAGGTAACTCTTTTTGTTTCCAGGGCAACGGGAAAGATCGCGTCCACTTGATGAATAAATGGGAGTGTCCCGGCCTTCCAGTGCGGATAGTTGATGCAGATATCAAAACTGTCCGGGCTTTCGACCGAAAAATCGGCAAACTCCAGGTCCAGTTCGTCATGGATCAGGATGTCATCCAATAACTCGCGTTCATCCACAGAAATTTTCAGATTCTGAGGAGTGTGATACTGCAGTGTCAGCGGTTTCTTGCGGACGTCTTCCGGTTCCAGCAAAGTCAGCGCCCACAGGATCGTTCCGGTTGGCCCAACTTCATCAAAGCGATCATCTTTCTGGAGTGCATAGTTAAACGAAAATTCAGTCAACTTGTCGTTGCTGTCAAGCGGATATTCTATCATTGAGAGAATGTTTGCCGTGGCGACCGGTTTCCCTTCTTCCATTTCCAGGACTGCTTCGGCTAAATTCAGATATCCGGGATTAATTTCTGTTAGTAACGCTTGCGGGAACCAATAATTGGCAATCGAGACCAGCCCGTCACTGGCGGAGAGGAATTCATGGATCTGCCTGGCGATTTTTCTGCCATAACGCTTGTATACCTTTTCAGGGTCTAAATCCTCGTTTTGACTTAATCCGGAATAATCATATTCGTTTAATTTGTGCTCGAACAAACGGCTTGCGAACTGACGCAGCACCCCGTCTTCCATTTCAAAAGTTGTTACCGAAAAGGAAAGAATGTCGGGATTGACGCCGGCTCGCAGGTCTTTGGCGACCCCTTTCTGATTTTCGAGCAGCGGAAAAACGATCGTTTCACCAATTTTATATTCCTCGTTGGGACGGTAAACTCGACCTAATGATTTTTCCTGCAAGCTGACTTCGTTTTTCTTTTTTCTTATCTCTTCGGCAACGACCGCTTTTGCCAGGTCAAAGGCCGTCATTGGGATTTCCTTTTCGAGCAGATAGTTATAAAAGAAGTCCAGATAGCCATCGTTGAAACGGATATTTTCCCAATCAATGAAATTTACTTTAACTTTTTCGCTCACGAATATATTTCCCCGTTCTTTTATCTTACCAGAATTGGCGCTTATCGTTTACTTGCCGGCATTGGTAACACGCAACCCGCTCAGGGGAATGATGTATTCAGCCAGGTCAGCGGATTTACATACACCCCGTTAATTTTTATTTCCCAGTGTAAATGCGGTCCAACCGACCGTCCGGTTGATCCAATGAGCCCGATCAAATCGCCTCTTTTTACCGTTTGGCCGGCGGAAACCATAATTTCAGATTGATGCGAATAAGTTGAATAGACTCCCCATCCATGATCAATAATGGTATGCCCACCGTGAATCGGGAGCAACCCGGCAAAAACGATTTCGCCGTCCGCGGCAGCGTAAATGTTTATATTTGAGGCGGTACAAACGCCATAATCCACGCCGGAATGGTAATTTGTATAGGTTCCATTATTGTAAGTGCGGTGGTTCCCAAACCCTGATACCATACAGGGTTCATCAACCGGATAGGACATCATGGTTCCCCACGACCGTATCGGAGAGGTCTGCGTAATTGTGTTCAGCGTCTGGTCGTCGATTTGATTTGAATAATCTTCCAGCGTTGACTCATCCACGCCCTGAACAACTTCATTGACAAACGCTCTGGCCTGGATGATCACCTTTTGTTCGAATTCGAATGACTCACCTGTTGGGATTGTCCCGGTTACAGCAAAATCAGTCAGCCCGGTTTCTTCCAGCGCGTCGATTCCAAAAAAGGCATACCAATCCGCGGGATCCGTATCGTCCTGAAAAAAGCGCAATGTCTGACCGTTGATTCCTCCGGAGAGGCTCAGTTCATTGGCTGTCCGGACATGAACAACATGCGTCTCGCCTTGGATCAGTGGCAGCTGCTTGATCTCCAAAATGTCAACCAATGGGGACACCGACCGGATAACCGAATTGACGTTTTCGCCGGCATTGGCGTAAACCAATTGTTTGTCCGAAATATCCCAAGAGCCTTCCATTTGGTTAATTTTCTCAAGCGTGATCGGATTTGTGTCGTTCAGAATTGATTTTTCAATCAGCGTCTGGTCAGGGTCAAAAAAATCGACACTGGTATAGGTATTGCCGCTGGGATTTTGAATGATCATCAGCGTGGTGCCGGCATAGACCTCAGAAGGACTGGTAATCCGGTTGATTTCTATGATTTTCTCC
>CALCQT010000405.1 GCA_937894825.1 uncultured Anaerolineaceae bacterium | reverse complement strand
CAAGCAAGGGCATTTCCAGTATGGCAGTGGTGCAGGACACGCGTTCGCTGAGGGCGCTGCTGCACAGGAATTTGGCCATGTATCATCAGGAAATGCTGGTGGAACAATACATCCCCGGGCGGGAGTTCACGGTAGGCTTGCTCGGAAACGGGCCGGATACCCGGGTGTTTGAACCCATGGAAATTGTTTACCTGAAGCAGGATTCCCCTTACCGAATTTACAGCTTTGAGGTTAAGCAGAACTATCAAAAACTGATCCGCTATGACTGTCCCGCGGATATTTCGGCTTCTCTCAGACAAAAAATAATGGATACCGCGCTGAAAATATTCACGTTGTTTGGATGCCGTGATTTCGGGCGCGTTGACTTTCGGCTTTCACCTACCGGAGAACTCTATTTTATCGAAATAAATCCCTTGCCCGGGCTGGCGCCCGGTTACAGCGACTATCCCATGCTTGCCGCGTTCGACGGGCTAAGTTATGAGACCTTGGTGCAAGGCGTACTTACAAGCGCGATGAAGCGCCTGGGGCTTCTGCCTGCGGTGGAGGGGTAGCCTTATGGAAAATTTTTCAAGCGTCAACACAAGTTTCAATCCGTCCTGGAATGACTGGAAGTGGCAGATGCAAAACCGCATTACGGACGCTGTAGGCCTTGCTTCCTATATTTCTCTTACTTCCCGGGAGTCTGCGGAGATTGATCAATGCCTGCAGCATTTTCGCATGGCGGTGACACCTTATTATGCCTCGCTGATGGACCCTGTCGACCAAAGTTGCCCTATACGGCGTCAGGCCGTGCCTGCGATCGCGGAAACTTACCTGGCCCCCTATGAACTTCGAGATCCGCTTGCCGAAGAAAACAGCAGTCCCGTGCCAAACCTGGTGCACCGCTATCCCGACAGGGTGCTCTTGCTGGCTACGCATATGTGTTCCATGTACTGCCGGCATTGCACGCGCCGCAGGGTTGTGGGACAGGAAGATCGCGCCATCACCTCCGCGGAGCTTGAGCGGGCGGCTGCCTATATCGAGGCCAATCCTCAAATAAGGGACGTGCTGATTTCCGGCGGCGATCCGCTGTGTATGGGCGATGCCGTCGTGGAGCGGATTGTGGCCCGTGTCCGGCGCATTGCTCATGTTCAGATAATCCGCATTGGGACGCGTGTGCCTGTCGTCATGCCCATGCGCATCACTTCCGGGCTGCTGGCCATTCTCAAAAAATATCAGCCTATCTGGATAAACACCCATTTCAACCACCCCAGAGAGCTGACGGATGAGGCCAGGGCCGCATGTGCTGCCATTGTGGATGCAGGAATTCCTTTGGGAAATCAAAGCGTGCTGCTCAAGGGCATCAATGATGACGCTGAGACGATGAAGCAGCTGCTTCTCGGCCTTGTACAGGCAAGAGTCAGGCCTTATTATCTGTATCAGTGCGATTTAAGCCAGGGGCTTTCACATTTCCGTACCCCGGTTTCTAAAGGCGTGGAAATCATTCAAGCATTAACCGGGAATATTTCCGGTTATGCCATTCCTAAATTTGTTATTGACGCTCCCGGCGGCGGCGGAAAAATCCCGATTGGTCCTGAATATGTTGTGGCCGTGGAGCCGGACCGTTTCGTGCTGAAAAATTATACCGGTGATCTTTATACCTATCCGAATATTTAAAGGCCGGTTGGAGGGATAAATTCTGCGAAAGCCAAAAGGGGTTTTATTCGCCTGATGCCATTAAGCAGGCAAAATCGTTCTATTGGCAAAACATGCTGAACTCAGCTATAAAGCAGGCGTTCGAAATGTGGGGAGAAATCTTTATGGTTGTATTTTTCTATGTGGAACACAAAAAATACAACCATAAAATTGTAGAAGAGACTCGTTCGTTTGGTATTGGGCAGGTGCCTACTTTTCACCTTGCATAATGTTTATCGTTTACAGTAATTCTTTGAGCGCTTCAGCCAAAGGCGTTACCGGCCGGCCGAGCACCTCTGCGAAGTCATTGCTCTGGACATCCAAAACACCGTTCTTAATGTCGTTGTGAATGGCGGTTTGATAATTGACAAAACCTTCCGGGAGATTCTCCTTGGTGAGAAGGGCTTGATATTCGTCTGCACTCAGCGACGCGACTTCAAATTCCTTGCCGGAGGCTGCGCGGAGCGCCGCTGCCAATTCGCCATAAGTTGCCGGCGGGGCGGATAACTCCAGAATGCCTTTTTTATCGTAAACGTTGGACAAAACGCGGGCGGCGGCTTCGGCATAGTCCCGCTGCGGCGCCCAACCGACACGCCCGTCTCCCGCGCCATAGGCAAACGTCCCTGTTTTGAGCGCGCCATCCAGCACAAATTTCTCATTTTCCAGATACCAGTTATTGCGTAAAAACACGTGCGCAATCCCCGAGTCGAGGATCAACTGTTCCGTGTAGGCATGGTCCGGTGCGATGATGCATTTGGATGCAGCCGCGTTGGCCAGACTGGTATAAGCGATGAACGTAACGCCGGCCTGTTTCGCGGCTTCGACCACGTTGCTGTGCTGCTGCTGGCGGCTGATTTCTCCACCCGGCAGTGAGGAAATGAACAGCAATCGATCGACGCCTTGAAATGCGCTTTTCAGTGCATCTAAATTGGTATAGTCTCCGATTCTTACTTCGAACCCTTCCCCCGCCAATTCTTTTGCTTTCGCGGTGTCGCGTGCCAGCGCGATAATTTCATTTTTCGGGACGTATGTTGCTAAATAGCGCAAGACGTGTTTTCCCAGTTTCCCGGTGGCTCCGGTGAGTAGATATTTTGTCATAAGATCCTTCCTTTCCTATCCTGTAATAAACCTGCAATGGCCCCAGTCGTTCAGTTTCTGAAACCAATTTAAAAAAATTTCTGTTCAGAAGAGTCTGGTGACTCCACGAAAGCGTCATCGGGGTTGCCATTTGAACAGCATGCTTGTTGTCCCCTCTTCTTCACATGTTTGTATTGTAAACGGTATGTCTGGCTGCAATTATTAATATTAAATAAAAAATCGCGTGCTGTAAGACGGATTCAGGGTTTGCGATATTCTGAATGTTTCATTGGAATGGCGCGCGATTATCGTCTGCGAGAAAATTTTATAGAATCTTTACCGGATCTGAATTGAACTGTTACGAAGATTTTGATACCTTAGGACAGATGCACACGGTTTTTATGGAAATATCTCATCGCATAAGAAGGAGCGCCGCATGCAAACTGAAATTCATCAGCCACGCAAACAAACCAGCCCATTCCGCTATGCCTTTGGCATGTTCGGAACGTCGATTCCGGTCAATATGTTTAAAACCTATGCGGCCTTTTTCTACATTGACCGCCTGGGTTTTGTCACAACGCCGCAATTCTCGTTGATTCTTTTCATCTATACTTTTATCGATGCGATCGATAACCCGATTTACGGATACCTGTCGGACCGCACCCGGACAAAATGGGGTCGCCGCCGGCCCTGGCTGGTCATTGGCGCGCCGCTGCTGGTGCTTTGTTTTATCCTGTTTTTCAATCCCCCGGAAGCGCTTGCAAAAGGGTCCATGTTTTCATATATGCTGATCATGTATCTGTTGACCGGCACACTGGATTCGCTCATCAATGCTAACTATGGCGCGTTATTCCCTGAACTGTTCAAGGGTGAAGCATTGCGCGCGAAGACAAATGCGTTGCGGCAAATTTTTCAGTTTGTCGCGATGATCATCAGTATCGCGCTGACCCCGGTGGTCACCAACGCGATCGGGTTTTCCGCAACAGCCATGATTTATGGATTGCTCGCGGTTGTCGTGATCTGGTATATGGCGCTGGGTTCGTATGAAGATCCCGCCTCCATGGAGAAACCGAAACCGGCTTTTTTCAGCAGTCTCAAAGCGATTGTTCTGAATCCCAGATTTTGGGTTTATGGCATCACCAATGCGGCTTTTTATGCCGCGCTTGGCCTGGTTCAGTCCGGGGTACCCTTTTTCGTCAAATATAATCTCGGGGAAGAGGGGCTGGCGGCTACAATCATGCTGGGGACCGTGATTCTGACGACCATTCTTTTCATTCCGGTCTGGGTCCGGATCATCCGGAAAACCGGTTTGATGCCGGCCTGGCGCGCGGCGCTGATCTTGATCGGGCTCAGCATTATTCCGCTTTATTTCACGAAATCATTGCTTTCCTCAACGCTGGTCGTGGTTCTGTTCGGGTTCGCGATGGCGGGCGTGTCGACGACGATGGACATTGTCGGTGCGCGGATTTTGGATGAAGACGCCAGGAAATATGGCGTTCAGCGGGAGGGGACGTTTGGAAGTTTGCTGAGTGTGCTCAATAAGACCAGCGGGCTTTTTACTTCATTGGCGTTTCTGCTGGTGTTTCGCATTTATGGCTTTGAGAGCGGGACGAATCCCGGCGAGACGCCTGGTCAGGCGGCAAAATTTCTGACGGTCCTGTTTCCAATCGCAATCATGATTCTTTGTGTTACCATGTCACGATTCCTCCGCTTCGATGAGAAAGTTCCTTCGGAAGTGGAAGAAGCTGAATGATTTGGGAAACAGAAAGGGATTGTCATGGCTGGTATCAGTATGAATTTCCGCTCCTACGAGCTTAAGATGAACTCGCTTTTAACGCTGGTGCTTCCCGATTCCGGACGGATCGGGAAGCTGCCGCTTTCCGGGCGCAGAGTGTTGTATTTATTGCACGGTATCTCACAGGACGGCAGTTCCTGGCTCCGACATTCGCACATTGAACAGGTTGCCGAAGCCAGCGGGATCGTTGTCGTCATGCCGAGCGCCGGCCGCAGTCTTTACTGCGATAATGTCAATGGGCAGAATTATTTTTCCTATATTGCCAGCGAGCTTCCCGCGTACCTGAATCTGGTCTTTGGGTTATCCAGGAAACGTGAAGACAACTTTATCGCGGGTCTTTCGATGGGCGGGCTGGGGGCGACAAAAATTGCCTTGACCTTTCCTGAAAATTACAGCGCTGTGGGCAGTTTTTCGGGACCGCTGGATTTCAGGCCGCTCCTGCCGCAGATCACCGAGGAATGGAAAAATGAGTTCCCATTCATGCTCAGCATGCTGGACGATCCGGACAATTCTCCTTTGAATCCGGTCGCACTTTTGGATGCGCAGAAACATCAGGCGCTGAAAATGTATATTGCCTGTGGTTTTCAGGATGACCTGTATGAGACGAATACCGCTTTTACTGATCGTGTCGCGCAACTGGGGCTCAGTGCCGAGGCCGTTTTTGAAGACGGCGCTCACAATTGGGAATTCTGGGACCGTCATGTGAAGCTGTTTATTGAGACTTATTTGCCTGCTTTGTAATATCAAGTGTTGCGAGACTACGACAACCATGATTCAGAGCCGTTGTATGAGAGTGCATCCCCGTCAGGGTGTTTCGCGACGGTGCAACGAGCAATCACCGATCGCCCCTACAAGGGATATTGTTTAATACTTTTGACACCCACGTTAAACATGTGAGAGGAAAAAATTGGAAAAAATAACGATCCATCATACGGTTAAAAAAGAATCCGAGGGAACATACTACACCGTCGGTTTTGATGTTCCAGCCGGGGTTGAGAAAGTGACGGTTTCATACCGCTATAATCGCTTGCCGGCCGTGCAGGCGATGCCCGGGAAAAATAAGCGTTTCATGAATGTCATTGATCTTGGGCTTGAAGACGGAAATGGCAGATTTCTGGGTTGGTCCGGCGGGGCGCGAACGACCGTTTCGGTCGGTGAATTTGACGCGACAAACGGGTATCTGACGACGCCCATCGTGCCCGGAACCTGGCGGATCCTGGTCGGGGCCTACAAAGTTGAGCCCGGCGGCGTGGACGTGGATTATGAAATCACATTCACTGAGAAGAAGCCGCGCTGGTTTTTCGGGGATTTGCACATGCACTCCAATGCCTCTGATGGACAATACCGGATCGCCGGAAGAAAAACGCGCGGAGATACGCAGATCGGAAGAGCG
>CALCQT010000404.1 GCA_937894825.1 uncultured Anaerolineaceae bacterium | reverse complement strand
GCTGTGCTTTATTTGTCTTTCGTGGTGTCGTGCACGTGCACGACACCACATTTAATTGTACATTACCTGGAAAGATCGTCAATCTGCAAAATGTCATCTTTGTGGTATGACAATCTTGCTGGCAGCGGTAAATATGGATTGGACATCCTGATCAATTTTGACTGAGGTGTCAAATGTTATATTTGATTTTTACATTCAGTTCGGTATAAATATGGTCGGTTTCCGGATAATGATCGTTTAAAAGCACTTCAAAAAGGGTTTTAATGCTTTGATAGCCCTGTTCAAACGGTTGTTGGCAGATTGTGGATCGGATAATTCCTTTTTTGAGCCCTTCAACAGCACCGGGCGTCAGATCAAACGTGAACACCCGCAAGCTGTTCTCCAGCCCCAGTTCGCAGACTGCCTGCAGTCCGCCGATAACGCCGCCGGCGATAAAGCAAAGCGTATCAATTTCTTTATGCTCGGACAGCATCTTCATCGCCATCTGATAGGAGACTGCCTCATCATCGCCGGCTTCCAGCACCTGAACGATTTCGCATCCCGGGTAAGCTTCCTTTAACACCTGGCGGCAGCCTTCAACCCGTTTCTGGGCCCCTTCCAGCACACTTAAACAGGTGATGATTCCGACCTGTGCTTGTCCTCCGGTGACATAACCGATCATTCCGCCCATCGTCTGGCCGCTTTTGAAGTAATCGCAGCCGACATAGGCCACATAATCGACCCCCGCCAGATCCAGATTGAAACAAACGACCGGGATATCTGAATGAATCATCTCATTCAGTGTGTCCCGCACTTCCGGATCGCTGACCGGGGTGATTGCCAGCGCGTCGATCCCTTTGTTCCGAAGGATAGCGATTTTCTCCAGTTGTTCTTTGGGGTTATACCCTTTCATTTTGATGACTTCGACTTTGATCCCAAAATCAAAGTATTCCTGACGGGCGGCGTCAATACCTGCCAGAACATCATTAAAAAACTCGTTTCCTTCGCTGTTAATGATTACACCGATCACGGTTGTCCGGCGGTGGGAGGCCAGCGCTTTCGCCACCACGTTTGGCCGATACCCCATGTCTTCCGCGATTTTTTTGATCCGCTGCGCAACGTCATAATTGACCCCCGGACGGTCGTTCAAAGCCCGGTCCACGGTTCCTCTGGAAACTTTTGCGATTCTGGCAATTTCTTTAATTGATCCAGACATTTTTGCTTGCTTTCGTCATTATTAATAGCGCAAACCCGAGCAGAAGTACTGAAAACTCATAAAACCATTGCTTCCTGGCATTCGCTGCTTTTTACCATAGTATATTCGAAAATTTCCGGCACGTGAATATATGGCAGGGGATGTAAAATGGATAAGAACGTTAGAATGGAACCATCCTGTTGGATTTTGGGTTGTCATCGTACCGTCCATCGGTAATTCGGGAAAAAGATACGCCGGATCGAACGGTTGATTTTTTCTTTCATCGAAAGTATGATTTATGACAATTCAAATTGGATGTTGATTCGGATGTTGGAGATAAAAATGAAACGCTCAGAGATTAATCAGATTATCCGCGACGGCGAAGATTTCTTTCGTCAAAATAGTTTTTATCTTCCGGAGTGGGCTTCCTGGGATTGGGATATCTGGCAGAGAAAGGATAAAGAAGAAATTCATGAAATCCTTCATCAGGAACTTGGCTGGGACATTACCGATTTTGGGTTAGGCGACTTTCGGAAAAAAGGGCTGCTTCTGTTTACGGTCCGCAACGGTGCTACGGCTGAAGCCGGATATGAAAAACCGTATTGCGAGAAGATCATGATTGTGGACGATGGGCAGGTCTGTCTGCAGCATTTCCATTGGGATAAAGTGGAAGATATCATCAATCGCGGCGGCGGAACGCTGCTCTTGCAGTTCTATAACGCCACAGCGGAAGAAGACCTTGACAGGGAAAATCCGGTTATCGTATATGTGGATGGGATCAAGCGCCTGCTCCCGGCCGGCGGTATTCTGGCACTGAATCCGGGGCAAAGCGTCACCCTGCCGCAAAAGTTGTATCATAGCTTCTGGGGAGAAGGCAAAGTGCTGGTCGGTGAAGTTTCAAAAATCAATGATGATCATACCGACAACCGCTTTTATGAGGCTATTCCGAGATTTCCTGAAATTGAAGAAGATGAACCGATTACTTATCCGCTGACGAAAGATACTATTCGTTTACGGTAAGCGGCAGGCGAATGCAAAAAATTCCCGTTGTGCGATCATTGTGGAGATAACAGCGGAACCTTTCGAAGTATAGGAGATTCTCTCATGCTTCAAATACCTAAAATGGAGAATAATTGATGGAAGAAAGCCAAAAATCAGGAGAAACTCAGCAAATTTGTCCGAATTGTCTGGAGCCCAATAACGAGGGGCTGACGAACTGTTCTTTTTGCGGGATGCCGTTGCGCCCGGACGCCGTATCGCCGGATGCGCTGCCATCCAATCCGGAGGGACAGGATTTTTCGGACACGGCTGAATCGGCGAATCCGGTTGCTGCGCTGCCTGTGGCGGATGGAGCGAATCCAAGGGAACAGGAACCGAAAGAGAAAAAAAAGGGACGTGGTTTCACCTATGCAATGCGCGGGATGGGGATTTATTTAATCGTTGTCTCCGTAACCGAAATTCCGCGCTCCTTTCAATTAGAGGATGTTCAGGAGCGCCGCCTGTCTGTGCTCAGCAATATTATCTATCTCATTGCGGGTTGTCTGATGGCTTGGCCGCTCCTGAAAGAATATCTGGATAAACGAAAAGAAAAACAACAGGACACTTTTGTTGAGAATGAACCGATTGAAATTGCCGAACCTGTTTCCGACCCGGAGAAGGTCATCGATTTGGATCCGGATTCTTATAAGTCTGTGGATGACACACAGCCGCAGGCTGATTCTGATGCTCAGACGTCTTCTTCGGACCGCTCCGATTGAGATTGTGTTCCGAAAAGCCGTGTGCACGGCCGATTTTTCAAATTCATATTGAAAGTATTACGCTTTCCCGGTTTCCGGGATTTTGCTGCATAATTAAGTGATAATGAATGAAAATCATAATGAGATAGGCCCTGAATCAGAACCGCCGAAGAGAATGGAACCTTCATTGCTGTTCGCGATTGTTCTGTTGGCTGCCGGACTGTTTAATCTGCCAACGATTTTAAAAAAACCGGTTTCGGATGCAGATTGGATGATGCTGGTGATTGTGCTGGTACTGATCGGATGCGGGTTGTTGCTTTTAATCCTTCCGAACCTCATCCGGAAAAAATGAAAGCAATTTGACATTTAAGCAAGTGATATTGGACCAGGGTGTTCCTTTTAAATAAGGACCTTCCATAAGCGTTGAGAAATCTGTTGAAAACAAAAAAAGGATGCTGTGAATGATATATCTTAAAGAAAACCGGAAACCGATGGATGCAGTCATATTTGATTTGGGGAATGTTCTTTTGGATTATTCACCCAGGAGAATTCTTGGCGAAATCGGAATTTCTCCGGATCTGCACGACCGGATCGCGGCAGTCCTTTTTGAGGATTTGGAAACCTGGACGGAATTGGACCGCGGTACGATCACGAGTGCGGATCTGATTGACATTGCGGTCAGCAAAGAACCGTTTTTGAGGAAAGAAATAACTGAATTTATCCGCGAATGGCCCTATCATTTCAATGCGATTCCTGAAAATGTTGCTGCGCTCTATCGGATCATAGAAACAGGGACAAAGATTTATGTTTTATCTAATTTTGCGCTTGATGTCTTCAGGATCGAACAAAAAAGAAATGTGTTTTTGTCAGAATTTGATGGATTCATCATTTCATCCGAACATCATCTGGTTAAGCCGGACCCTGCAATTTATCGGCTGTTGATTGAGACATTTGATTTGGATCCGGATCGATCCGTTTTTATCGATGATATCGAGGCGAATATAAACGCGGCCATTGCGGCCGGACTGAACGGCATTCATTTGCCGGCCCGAACAGATGTCTCCTCATATTTCATTTTTCCTGAATCCGAATAGGGGATGGCGATTCTATACATGACAAAGAGCAATACACCAATCACAATAGGGATCGCGGGCGGAACAGCTTCCGGAAAAACAACTTTTGCGGAGGAATTGGTGGCTCGGCTGCATACGGATCGGGTAATTTATATTTCACATGACTCGTACTACCGCGACTTAAAAAACCTGCCATTCGACGAGCGCGTGCGACAGAATTTTGATCATCCGGACGCACTGGAAACCGAACTGATGATCGCGCATATTCTCAAGTTGAAAAAAGGGCAGAGTGTCGACATCCCGGTTTACAGCTTCACAGATTACATTCGACTGCCTGAGGTCGTGCATGTTTTGCCTCAGCCGGTCATTATTATCGAAGGGCTGTTGATTCTGGCGATCAGCGATTTACGGGATATTCTGGATGTAAAAATCTATGTGGATACGGATACGGATATTCGTTTTATGCGCCGTCTGAAGCGGGATATCGAAGAACGCGGACGGACGGTCGATTCGGTGTACGAACAATATCTGCGTGAAGTGCGTCCGATGCATGAAGCGTTTATTGAACCTTCCAAACGCTATGCGGATATTATCATTCCCAGAGGCGGGCGGAACAAAATTGCCCTGGACCTGGTGGCCGCCCGGGTTCGCTCCTGTCTGGAATGAATGTGAATGCTTGAATGGCTTGCGCTTCAAACCGATTATTGTTGAGAATAGCAGGATATTACATTTGTCCGACAACTTAGGAAAAAATAGTGTCTGAATAAATATTGACAAATTTTTTTTCCCATAGAATAATCAGCAGTAATCCGCGATGCCGCACTCGCGTTCTTTATGGAACAGTGTCTTTCCGGCGGCGAATTTCGGATCAATTTCTTTATTGTGGATGATTCAAAGATAAACTTCTTAAATTGAACCGCTTTGGGACTGGTTCAGGAAGGATAACAGAAGATGAGTGAACCAATAACTTTTATTCTTAACGGCGAACCCGCGAAATCGGACCGGAACGCAACGGAGCGCCTCCTGGATGTCTTGAGAGAAGATTTCACGCTCACAGGTGTAAAATGCGGCTGTAAAGAAGGCGAATGCGGAGCCTGCGCCGTGTTGATTGACGGGGAATTGGCAAATTCCTGCATGGTGGCGCTTGGCAGTGTTGCGGGCAGCGAGGTCATGACGATTGAGGGATACAGTCAGACCCAACGATATACGGCGCTTTCTGATGCTTATGCTGAAACCAGCGCTGTCCAGTGCGGATTTTGTATTCCCGGCATGGTGCTGGCCTGTGAAGCGCTTCTGGCGCACAATCCTAATCCGACGGATGACGAGATCCGCCAGGGGATTTCGGGAAATCTTTGCCGCTGTACCGGATATAACGCGATCGTTAATGCGGTAAAAATTGCGGCCAGGGAGGGAAAAGGTTTATGGTAGCCTTTGCCAATGGATACATGGTGCATGATTTAGCGGAAGCTTTACGGATCCGGGCCGAACAGGATGTTGTGCCCTACGCCGGCGGTACCGACTTGATGATTCATCCTGAAGCGGGCGCGGTTTTTCTTTTCCTGAACAAAATTCCTGAATTGCGGCAGATCACGGTCAATGCGGAAACGATCCGCATTGGCGCAGCCTGCACCTATACCGAAATTTCCAGGCATCCGGCCATCCCTGAGATTTTGAAAGACGCGATTGATTTTCTGGCGGCGCCGGCAATTCGAAATTTGGGCACCGCGGGCGGAAACCTTTGCAATGCTTCTCCAAAGGCTGACAGTGCGCTTATTTTTTATGTTGGCGACGCAAAACTGCGTTTGTGCAGCAGCCAGGGCGAGCGGATTATTCCGATTGAAGATTTTTATGTCGGCCGCGGAGAAACGGTTCTGCGAAAGGATGAGCTGCTGGTTGAAATCCTGCTGCCAAAAAAAGGCTGGGACAACTATTATTATCAGAAAGTTGGCGCGCGCAAGGCGCTGGCGATTTCACGGGTTGCGTTTGCCGGGTTATTCGGGAGTGAAGCCGGCGTCATCACCCGCTGTTCGGCAGCTTTCGGGTCTGTTGCGGACACGATTCTGCGCTTCCACGACCTGGAAGCGTTGCTGATCGGCAAGACTTTGTCCGAGGCAAAGGCGGT
>CALCQT010000403.1 GCA_937894825.1 uncultured Anaerolineaceae bacterium | reverse complement strand
ATTTTTCCCAGGAAAAATCCTGTGCCATAGCTCTTCTTTGTGACTCCCGCCATGATTCTTTTTCTTCAAAGTTCAATAAAGCCCGGCGCATGGCAGCTTCGGCTGCGTCAACACTCGCTTCCTGAAAGAGGAATCCGGTATAGGTATCCGGATGATCCAGTGGATCCTTGATGGTGTCTACCAGCCCACCGGTGGCATGAGCAACCGGGATACAGCCAAACAACATGCTGATCATTTGCGCAATTCCGCACGGTTCATAACGCGACGGCATCAGCAGCATATCTCCGCCGGCATAGAGCCGTTTCGAGAGCAGTCCATCATATTTCAACGCTACCCGAACCCGATCCGGAAATTCATTCGCAAGGGCAAGACACAGATTCTGGATTGACGCTTCTCCGGTTCCTAAAACGATCAGCTGCCAGTCCAAATCCTTCATCAGGCGCAGTCCCTGAATACATAAATCGAATCCTTTCTGGTAAGTCATCCGGCCGATCATGACAAAAAGTGGTGTTTCATCTTTTTGCGGAAGCCACAGCTCCTGTTGCAGCATGCGTTTGTTATGGATCCGATCCGACAAATTTGCAGAAGAATAGTTTTTATACAGCGTCTGGTCCGTTGCAGGATCCCATTGATCCGGCAGTAATCCATTGAGGATTCCGGACAGAGAATCTTCATGCTTTTTGAAAAAAAGCTGATAACCATGCCCGAATTCATCGGTTTTTATTTCTTTGGCATAGGTGCGTGATACGGTACTGACATGGTCCGCGGCATCCAACCCGAGAGCCATTGGCAGATATTGCATTGTTTCGGGGATCGCCGGATCGAAGGCGGGCAGGAGGTCGTACCGGTTAAGCACTTCCGGATGGTTCCCCCCGGAATATGGCAGGTTATGGATTGTGAAAAGAGATTTTGTCGTTTTGAAAAACCGGTCAAAAGAGCGAATCTGGGTGAGTCGTTTAACGCTGAAAGCTGTGTGCCAGTCATGTGCATGCAAAATATCCGGCGTCCATTTGATAGCCCGGCATAGCTCAAGCGCGGCACAAGAGAAAAACGCATATTTTTCCGCATCCATCTGTGTGTCGCTGCTGTATATTTCCGAATTCCTGATGGGAACGCCGTCAATTAAATAGATCGAAACATCTGTATTGCCTGCTTTTGAAACCCAGGCGTCCAAGAACCCATCTCGGGTTTGAACTTTGTAATTGATGACGTGCTCTGTGGGCCAATCCTGCCGTTTGATGTGGTCATGATAGGGAATTACCACCTTGATTTTGAGGTTGGTTCCTGCTTCATGCTGATCAGAAATTTTCTGTAATGCGAACGGTAATGTTCCTCCGACATCGCCCAGTCCGCCGACCTTGATTAATGGCTCGGCTTCAGAAATTACAAAAAGAACCTTCAATGTCTGGTCCATACAGTTTCCTTTACCCATATCAAGTTTTTTGGTAAACAGGTCTTGAATGTTGCTATACCCCAATCACAGCTTTCCGGATGGTATCCAAGCCTAACAGGAAAGATTGATTCTCAGAATAGGTCAGCCCATTATACCATCTTTCGATTTTGATCCGTTTGTCAGGCGTTTTGAGGGTAATTTTTATGTTGATGAATTGATTATCAGGAACATTCCACTTTTCACAGACGATCGCGAATCCATCCGTTGTCTTTGAAAAGAAATCCTCAATAAGCGCGGAAGTTTTTTCATCCGCTTCCGGCGCTTGCAAATGGCGCGATTCGCGCAACACTTCCGGCGCGATTAACGCTGTAAAGCCGCGGCTGGTGTTGACTTCGAGGATCGAGAGGCTGATGGCGTTCTCCCGCAGGAGTTTGTTCGTGACGACTTGCAAAGTGTCCTCTTCAGTGCCGAATATGTTTTTCCCCAGGCGCTCGCGGATCGTTTTTTCGAAGCCGGAGATCAGCCGGTTGGCTTCTTCAACAGAAGGACCTTTCGCGGTAATGCGCAGGTCAATTTGTCCTGCCTTTGCGGAAAGCCCCAGCGTTGGATTGGCGGATGTTTCCAAATCGCCGATCAATTCATCGACGACGGACTCCCCGAGCCCATAAGAGTGCAGGGTGCGAACAACGATCGTTTCATCGACCGGATACAGTTTCTGTAATAAGGGAACGACACGATTCAGCGCAATATGTTTCATTTCATACGGTACGCCGGGCAATGAAACCAACAGTTTCTGGTTCTGATAAATGTAAAAAGCCGGCGCAGTCCCCACCTCGTTCGGAATCGGCAACGCGGTTTCCGGGATATAGGCTTGACGCTTATTGTTTTCTCCGGTTGTACGCTTCATTTTTCCGAAATAAATCTGAATGTCCTCCCAAAGGGACTCGTCGAAGATCAGGTTTGTGTCAAAAGCCAGCGCGGCCGCTTCCCGGGTTGGATCATCCACTGTCGGGCCCAAACCTCCGGTCGTAATAATGATGTCGGTGCGTAAAAATCCCTCTTTGATCGCCGCCGCAATTTTCGTCGCGTTATCACCGATGATCATGGTGCGAAAAACATTGATTCCGCGATCTCGCAGCGTGCGCAACAGAAACTGTGTGTTTGTGTCCTGTGTTTCCCCGAGCAATAGTTCGGAACCGATTGCAATAATTTCAGCAGAAGGCATAATACAATACTCCTCAGGTAACTTCAATTTTGTCAAAACCGGCTTTAGTCCAATATATCTAATTTTTCGCTGTATTTACTGTCGAGAGCGTTGTCTTCTTTGGCTTTGGCGGCAAATTTATTCACGTTAGCCGTGGCTCTTGACACCGATTGCAATGTTCCGGCGCCACCCACGCAGCCGCCCGGACAAGCCATTCCTTCCAGTAAATAACCGTTATATTTTCCCGCTTTGGCCAATTGCAGCATCTTTCGGCATTCGCGCAATCCTTCGGCATGGGCAACATCCACTTCGCGATCAGGATCGATCCTGGTGATCACGTTGACAACGGCTCGCGCAACTCCGCCGGCGTTGGCGAATCCACGGCCGTCAGAAGTAGCGTCTGCCAATGGCGTTTCTTCAGCAATGGTCTTCGAATTTACTTCTTTGGCTTCGAAAAGCCCCATTAATTCTTCGAATGTCAACACAAAATCAACGTCACTGCGGATATCCATACGGCTGGCTTCCAGTTTTTTCGCAGTACAAGGACCGATAAAAGCAATTTTACAATCCGGTTGTTCCTTTTTTATCAGGCGGGCAGTGAATACCATCGGCGTCAGCGTCATGGAAATATTTCCCAAAAGTTCGGGAAAATTCTTTTTCGCCATTTCCAGCCAGGCTGGACAGCAGGACGTACCCATAAAAGGCTGCGATTCCGGGACTTTTTCCATAAAGTCATGCGCTTCATCAATCGTGCAGAGATCTGCCCCGAGTGCAACTTCGAACACGTCGCTGAAGCCGAGCTGTTGCATGGCGGGTTTTAAGCGTTCGGGTGTCATATCATTACCGAACTGACTGACGAACGCGGGGGCGACGATGGCGATAACCTTCACGCCGCTTTTTATGGCGTGGATCAATTGGAAAATTTGTCCCTTGTCTGCGATTGCTCCGAACGGACAATTGACCAGACACATCCCGCAAGAGACACACCGATCCTGGTTGATCATGGCACGGCCCAATGAATCGGATGTGATTGCGTCCATGCCGCAAGCTTTTGCGCAGGGGCGTTCCATCTGGTTGATTGCGTTATAGGCACAGGCCTCCACGCAGCGGCCGCATTGGATGCATTTCTCCTGATCAATGATTGCTTTGCCGTGAACCATTGTGACGGCGTTTTTCGGGCAGACTTCTTTACAGGGATGTGCCAGACACCCCTGACACATATTGGTCACTTCCACTTTTTTCTCAGGACAAGCGTTACAGGCGAATTTGATAATGTTGATCAACGGGGGATCATAATATTTTTCAGAAATAGCGCTTTCGATAATCCCGTTACTGATCAACGCATGTTCATCCGCAGGGCGCAACGGCAGGCCGATTGCCAGACGCAGACGTTCGCCAACGATGGCGCGTTCAAGAAAAACAGATTCCCGATAATTTGCAACTTCTCCGGGGATAATTTTGTAAGGCAGTTCTTCAGTCCGACTATAATCACCGCCTTCATAGGCAAGAAGCGCAACCTCTTTGAAAACTTTTCGCCGGATATCTGTCAGCGTTGAATAAATGCCTCGCATAAATAACTCCTTCTAAAAATATACAAAAAAAATTCTCCTGGTATGTGGTATGCCGTAAAACAATTTTAGACTTTGCCATCATTGCAACAAAATTCACATAATTACGCTTTGTTAATGCGGATTTTCGCCGATTAACCGCGATAATTATACCATTTGCTGTGAAACGTTTCGAAATAAGGGTCAGTCTGACGACACAGATCTCTCGAAATCCCGGATGATATGGAATGTGCTGATAAAATAAATGCGGGTTTGTTTTCCTTAACTTGCCTGTCAGTGACGAAAGCTGATCAAACCCATAAAACAATCAATACTTGCTGCTGTTTGCGGGCATACAAATCGAATGGCTCATCTGAAATCCAATCTTTATTTGCATAACCGGAAACAGCGTTCGGGAGGTTGCATATGAAAAAAACAGTGTTTATATTGTTTACTGCCATCATGCTGGTTTCTCTGTTTGTTGGTGGTGTGCCGTTGGCTATGGCTCAGGATGGACCGCAATCGGGTTCTGTGACTGCGGAAACGATGGATGTAATTGCACCTGCTGATGGATCCGCCGAGTTGGACCGGCCGATCCGGATTGCAGCGCTCAAAGGGCCAACGGCCATGGGCATGGTGAAGTTGATGGACGAGTCGGCGAATCATGAAACAGGGAATTCGTATGAATTTACGCTGGCCGGAGCGCCTGATGAATTGACCGGACGAATTATCCAGGGCGAATTTGACATAGCAGCAGTTCCCATTAATCTGGCCGCGACATTGTATAACAAGACCGGCGGAAAAGTCAGTCTGGCTGCCCTGAACACAATGGGTGTCCTCTACATCGTCGAAAAAGGCGACACCATCCATGCTTTTTCAGACCTGAAAGGAAAAACGGTCTTTGCGACGGGGAAAGGTGCGGTTCCCGAATTCTCTTTCCAGTATTTGTTGGCGCAAAATGGATTGGCCGATCAGGTAGAAATGGTCTACAAATCCGAACATACGGAATTGGCGACGCTGCTGGCAGCCGGACAGGCGGAAATCGCGCTTTTGCCGCAACCCTTTGTCACGACTGTCCTGGTCCAGAATAAGGAGCTGCGGGTGGCGCTGGACTTGAATGAAGAATGGACGAAAGCTGCCGAAGATGGCAGCGGTATGGTGACTGGCGGAATTATCGTGCAGCGTGAATTTGTTGACAATCATCCCGAGGCCTTTCGCAGTTTTCTCACGGAGTACGAGAATTCAATTGATTTTGTTACTGATCCGGTGAATGCCGAAGCTGCAGCAAATCTGATCGTCGATTTTGGCATTATCGCAAAGGCAGAAATTGCCCAAAAGGCTATCCCTGAATGCAACATTGTTTTTATCAGCGGCGAATCGATGAAAAATATTGCTGACGGATTTTTAAAGGTCCTGTATGATGCAAATCCGCAATCGGTAGGCGGACAATTGCCCGATGA